>DATDNG010000197.1:0-7666 GCA_036518375.1 Nitrososphaeraceae archaeon
AATCAATCTTCCGATCGTGAGTAAAGCTTAGAATTAGCTCATCAACAACTTGATCTCTGCCTACAGTACGTGATATACGTTTAACCTCGTAGATAGATATCATAGAAGCAATATAATAAATGAGATACAAATCAAGTCAGCAGTAGGTGAGATGATAATAAAGAACAATGTATGAACGCTCAATCCGTGGAGACAGGGGTCAACATTTTCTTTGAATAACATTCTAAGTCACTTAAAACTATAATATAGAGTATTGTATCATTCTTTCAGTAGTAGCAGTTGTCAAAAGCAAGAAAAGCTATATCAATATCGTTATACACGTTTACCATGTCTGTTTTACTAATATCCATCATTGTTGGATCATCATCGACAGGTAATAATAATAGTATTTTTGGTGCAGTTAGCAGTAATAACAATAATGGTAATGGCATACAAAAACAACAACAACTACAGGTACCATCAAAAACCCATGAATATACACTAATAGCACAAGATACCACAGTAGAATTAGCACCAGGTATTCGTGTAGATGCTTGGACTTATAATGGTACAATACCTGGCCCTACTTTAACAGCAACTGAAGGTGATAGAGTGATAATTCATTTCATTAACAAAACTCCAATGCCTCATACAGTTCATTTACATGGAGACCATCCTAGCGCAGAAGATGGTGTGTTTGAGATAGTACCGCCCAATGGGTCATACACTTATGATTTCATTGCAACACCCGCTGGTGCGCTAATGTATCACTGTCATGTCTCTCCAGTAATGCAGCATGTAAGAATGGGTTTGTATGGTGCGTTTATAGTATATCCAAAAAAACCATTGCCCCCAGCAAGAGAATATGTTCTTGTTAGTGGAGAATATGATACCCAAAACCAACTAAATCCACTGCCAGAATACTACATGTTCAATGGTTATACTGAACAATATATGTCACATCCCCTTATGGCTAGAACTAATGAAACTGTTAGAATATACCTTGTAAACCTAGGCCTATCTCCAGCATATGGTATCCATATTCATGGATCTTTGTTTAAAGCATATCCTTCTGGCATTTGGGAGAATCCTCCATTTAAAGTACAATCATGGGAGCTAGCCTCAGGCAATGCTGCTATCTTGGAGGCGAAATGGTCATGGCCAGGTAAATTCACATTTCATTATCATGGGATACCAGAAGAGAGAGGAGCAATGGGATACTTTAATGTGACAAACGCTCCTGCAAAAGCTATTGACGGAAAAGATGTAGCCATTACAAAATCTATAAACATGGTAGACTGGCAGGCCAACTTGACAAAGAGCCTACAAAAGGCAAATCCAAATGGAAAGGTAACTACTACTACCGCTACCAGAGCTGCCAATAACACTAATAATGAGATGGCACATGAAATGGAACATCACCACCAACAACCACCACCCTCTGCTTCACCTATCAATACAAACAAAGTTTCAATAGTACATGGAGCAGCTACCCTTGGGAACAAAGCATTCTCACCAAACCTGATTAGAATCAAGGTCGGAAGTACTGTTACATGGACCAACAATGACAACACTCTACATACTGTAACATCAGGAGTCCCCAACACAGCGAACGCAGGACAAACATTTGACTCTGGTTTAACAGCGCTTATAATGCCAACTAAAATATATTCGCATAAATTTACAAATACAGGGGAATTTTCATACTTTTGTAGGGTACATCCTACGATGGTAGGAAAGATTCTTGTTGTTCCCTGAACTTCGATGGTACAAGAATATCATCGTAAAGATGATACATGAATGCCATACTAACCTTCATGGAGATCATAACCTCGCACACAAGCCATAATTATAAGAATAACCAGATAAAAGATTGCAAAACTACACACATATCTAAAAATATCTGCAACTTCCTCCAATAGCTAACAAACAGTAAATGGTATAAGAGGATACAAGCATGTGATCCAACGTTGCTGTGCTAGAACATATATGCTTTGTTAGATCAAAAAATAACGACGGAGTATAGAGCAAAAACATGATAGTAAAATCAATCATGACCAAAGAAAATGTTGAAAAATGCTTATCATATGTGGATAAAGAGTATCGATCGGATTTTCTAGAATTGATGCAAAACATTGAAATCCTAGTTTCAGAATCGCCGCCCGTACAGGAAGGACAACCAAATAACGAAAAGATAATAGTTGGTCACACATACAAAATAACAATTCTGAGAACCGATTTTAAAAGTAGAACAGCATATAGCTTTTCATACTCCGACCATAATGCCATAGTTCTCAAGACGGAACCTGATTTGTGTAAAATTCTAAGCAGTATACGTACGGCCTATAAGGAAAATGACTCTCATTCATTACGACAGATTTTTACAGATGCCGAAACAGCGGTTTTACCTTTAGTATTTTTATAATAAAATGTTAGGTGAACTAGCTAGCAATACTGCATTCTCGATTGTATAGAAATTAGAGTTATGCTGTGGACATAATAAATAGATCCAATCCAGTAGTAATTGTACATTTCTTGGTAGCTATTGCAATTTGTATGTTATGTCCATAGATGTTTGAGGCCAAAGCAAATAATATAGCTACTGAAATTAACACACTTCCAACAGCCGCCTACTTTTCTTGGAGTTTGAGTGTTTTTGGATACTACCTGGTATGACAAAAGCCCTGCTGCTTGAGGAAGATCTTCAGATTCCAAACAGCAAATAAAAGTAGAGGAGTCTACTGGATACTGAAGCATATAGGGATTATGGATGTTGGTAATAGTGTAATCTTAAAACCATCTGACGCCACTACGCGATGTAGAACAGAAATTGAAAAGTCCTATTGTAAATTTAGTGGCATAAGCAAAATGGATTCTCAGATTA
Source organism: Nitrososphaeraceae archaeon (assembly GCA_036518375.1). Classification (GTDB taxonomy): domain Archaea; phylum Thermoproteota; class Nitrososphaeria; order Nitrososphaerales; family Nitrososphaeraceae; genus Nitrososphaera_A. The sequence goes on from DATDNG010000197.1 coordinate 2,864, forward strand.
AAGGACGGGGATCATATAGGAATATAACGAGGAAGAATATCCTTTGGCAGCATGAACAAAAAATCTGAGATTGTACCAATGGTTTCATGATGATGCGTATTGTGGAAGTATTAGCTATACATAGAACGCCCCTTGTTTATACTTATATTTAATAATATGTACGGACGAACTTAAATAAACTTGTCCATTCTATAGAAATTAAAGGGTACCTCTGATGATCGTTAGCAGCGAGAGATTGAAACATGCAATCCTTGCTGCATTGGCAGATACTGACTTGCATAAAATTTTAGATGCAGCCATGTATGATTCTAAATCAGTTACTGAAATCATACGAGAAACTAATATATCTCATACTACTGCCTATAGAAAAATAAAATGGCTAGTTGAAGAAAAGTTGCTTGCTGTAGATAAAATTGAGATCACAGAAGAAGGCAAGAAATATAGTTTATTTCGCACCATATTAAAGTCATTTAACGTCAAATATGAATACAAAAATGTAATTGTAGAAGCTGAACAGAATTTTGATACCTTCAAAAGGACTACAGAAAGATTATTTTCTCTAGACGAACAATAATAATAATAAGAACCAAAATTGAGGGCAAAAATATTCTACCCAAACTGCGTCTTCACTTCAGACTACTATTGTCGCTATTACCACTGCCAGCACCCAACTCTTCCTCAACCATCATTTTACCACTTCTTTCTGAATAGTAGAACCTAAGCCACAGCATAATACTAAACAAGATCATGGATAAAACATGTATCTCTAATCCAACGTTTCCTTGCAAGACCGGAAATATGACTATTCCATTAAATTGAAGGCTATCACCTATTTCTCCTAAAATCCAGACTACGAGAAATACTGACATCTGAAATTGGAAGGTTCTGATATTCTTTGATCGGATCGCTAGCCATACAAATATCCCCAATGCTACTAAAAGTAAAATTATTGTAATGTAGTTCACAATGATAAGTAAAGTACCAATATTCCATACTATAATGACCATGTTCTTTATATTCATATTTTTTGTTTTAGTGGAGCTAGAATAAACTATTGCAAAGAATATCAGCGCCACAACGGAAAGGGGCATGAAGACTCCTTCTGCCAAAAAATAAAATCCAAAAAAACCAGTTACGTGGTAAATAGAATGTATTAGTATAAAAATAGAAAATACTAGAGTTAATTTCTTTAATTTCTTATTTTTTAGCCTTACAGTCAGATAGAGAGGTACTGCAGCAGAGAGAAAAATAGCAACGGCGCTAATGAAATGAAGCTGAGTTTCTAGCATTTTATCTAGTATCTATATACTTTGTTCATACTCTGCAAGTTTACATACAATGGGTTGTCATTTTTTTGCATATCTATCACAGCAGTTCTAACATAAGTTCAATTAACATATTTTATATCTATGTTCAGTTTCCTTAATAAATGACGCTATAAATTCCACTTGTGGAATTCAAATCTGACAACATAATAGTAGATAGAATGCCACACTTGTAAATAAGGTTCAGAAGGCAACGAAATTGAAAGGAAAAACGTGATTAGCAAAGTTTGATATTTCGATGTAAGAAGAAGATGCTGCTAGTCACATAGAAAATTATTTTTTTGCAGGTAGTAGAGTAACTACGACAGCACCAGCCACTAGCCAATTGTCCAATGTATTAGTTCGAACAGATAATAATATATTCTAACCTTTGTGATTGTTATTAGATGTATGCAAATTCCCATCTTTCACAGAAAGTTGAAAGTATTGTTGAAAAAGATCATGTAATTCTCCCTGAGGACGTTCTTGTAGCTGAAGCAGCAAAAGTAATGCGGAATAAGGATGTTTCGAGCGTTCTAGTCAGTAGCAAAAACTCGAATGAGGCCATTGGGATTGTAACTGAAAGAGACATATTATATCGGGTAGTAGCCGAAAGTAAAGGTCCCTTTAAGATTACATTAAAAGAGATAATGACTTCTCCACTGATTTCAGTTCCAGAAGAAGAATCGATTAAGAATGCAATATTATTAATGAGAAGAAAACACATTAGGAGATTGGGAGTAAAAAAAGCAGACGGCAAAATCATAGGAACTGTGACCCTTATGTCTATAGTAGGAAACGCGCCAAGTGACAGTGTAGATCTCGCTGACATTGAACTGCCTAGTAATGTACCTGCGGGCGGGATAACAAAAATTATTTGTCCTTATTGTCACTCAGAATTCAAAGATAAATCCGAAATGTCAAAACATATAGATAGAATCCATATTGGTAGTGGCCTGCTTGAAGGAGATATGAGACGATGGTAAAGGGCTCACTTTATACTTTCTCCAGATATATGAGGTGACTAAAAAATTAATAAATTCCTTTAATACACCTCTTTAGCACATACATGTAGTGTTTAAAGTATATTTGAGTTTACTGCTGCAATATTATGGTTAAAGCAATGTATTTCTTCTTTTCTTAAGGTCTTACTGTTATCAGCCATTTATCTGTATCATCATCATCATCATCATCATTCAAATTCACGCTGGTGTTCTGCTTTGACATGCGCGTTAAGGAAATCTGCTAACAGCCCTTTGATTTCTTTGACGCTCCGTTTAAACAATATCATTTCTGCTGTCGCTCCTTCCTTCCTGCAATAGATATTTACCTTCCATTTTTCGTCATCTTGCTTTGGAAAATCAGATCGGTAGTGAGCTCCTCTACTCTCTTGTCGTGTCAAGGCGCTTCTTATTATTGCCTCACATACGATCAGAGAAGATTTTACTTGCCACGTCAAAACAATATTTTCAGCATTATCATCATCAATTTTGAAGTCTCTTATAACACTATCTTTAGAATAAAACTCGCTCTTTAGTTCTAAAATTCTCTTCAGTCCAAATTGAAGCTTTGTTGGTTCTCTTATTATTCCTGCATTCTGTTTCATTAGTTCTTGTATTTCGTTACGAAACTTAATTGGTTCCTTAACTATAAAAATTCCAATGTTCTCAAATTCTTTTTTTTGGTTATTATTTAGATTTCTTTCTGTTGGACGTGGTGATAGTAGTGGTCTTCTGTTTTTATTCATTTCTTTTACTTGATTTGCTAATCTTGCTGCCTGGCCACCAGCAATTTTTCCGAATACTATTGTGTCCAGCAAGCTATTTCCACCTAAACGATTAGCACCATGAATTTGACTTATTACTTCCCCAGCAGCAAATAAACCTTTGATCTTTGTTCTACAGTTTATATCTGTTACTACTCCGCCCATAGAATAATGTGCGGTCGGTCCAACCTCCATTTTATCTTTGGATATATCAATTCCATCAAGCTCTTTGAACTGTTCATACATCGTTGGCAGCCTGTCTAGAATTTTTTCCTTTGGGAGGTGGGTTATGTCCAACCAAACTCCACCGTGTTCAGTCCCTCTACCAGCGACTATTTCATTATAATTTGCTCGAGCTACTATATCCCTTGGTCCGAGCTCCATTCTCTGAGGGTAATAATTTTTCATAAACCTCTCGCCTTTTGAGTTTAGCAGAATACCTCCTTCGCCGCGAATTGCTTCTGTAGCCAGAGTACCCACTGCTTTCTCTGGCCAAACCATTCCAGTAGGATGAAACTGCACCATCTCCATATCCACCAAATCCGCGCCTGCTTCGTATGCTAGAGCCACACCTTCACCATAGTTTTCAAAGATCCTAGAACTACTGACTGCATAGACTCGCGTATAGCCACCGGCAGCAAGGATTAAAGACCCACATTCGAACATTACAATTTCTTTCCTTTTGACATCTAAGCCAATTGCTCCTGTGACTTCTCCCTCTACTTCTGATGCTGACTGCGATCCTCCTCCATTTACGTTATCTGCTGATATTAATAATTTTAAGACGTAAATATTGTCGACAATCTCGATTTTACGCTGATTCACACGTTCCATCAATACGCGAATTATTTCCTGCCCAGTCCAATCTTCGTAAAATACAGTCCTTCTATATGTGTGAGCACCAAAAAATCGCTGTGTTAATCTGCCATCTTTTTCTCTGTGAAATCTAGCACCCCAATTAACCAGTTCATTTATAGCATCAGGAGCACTCTTGCAAAGTACCTCAACTTTTTCATAGTCGGCAAGAAACTCAGCTTCCCTTAGGGTATCAGCGGCATGCATCATCCAATTATCTTCTGGATCCATAGTGCCAAGAGCTGCATTGATACCACCTCTTGCAAGTGTCGTATGAGGATCTCCACTTGTACTCTTACTAATTAAAATAACGTGAGCACCAGCGTCATAAGCTTCAATTGCAGCTCGAAGACCGGCAGAGCCACCACCTATAATTAAAACATCACAGGAGCGGTTCGGCATATTTTGATACTTTCAGCCATTTTAGTTATATATATCTTCTAAATAATATTTAACAAATTGGGGCAGCTGTCTTTCTATAACCCCTTAGAAAAGCTAGACAAGTAAAATAGAAGATACCTTAACCTAAAACAGCTAAAAGTTATGGCTCGAATATTTTATTTATTTACCAATGAATTTCTTTTCTTGTACCTCTATGGGGATTGTGAGGTGGCCTACTCCTCTCTCTGCTAGACTAGCTCTACAAGCTATATCGACTGCCTTTTCTGCTTGTTTAGGAATACTTATCATACCATAATAAACTGCAACATCTGAATGTAGCTGCAGCAGGTTAACATCCTGCTGATAGCTAGAATTCATCAAATCAGAGTGTGTAGTACCTGTGATGGTAACATCAGGAGTATTATCTGCTTTGACATCATATAACCCACTAAAGATCTAGTGCACCTAAAGTTGCGACACAGGCATCAAGTTTTCTGG
>DATDNG010000198.1:0-2655 GCA_036518375.1 Nitrososphaeraceae archaeon
GAATATCTCAAAGAAGAAGAGCAACAAGGAAACAAACAATGGGATACTGACAAACCATCACATCCACAGAAAGAACAACAAGAAAAACAGCAGGCAATAACAAAAGATGCAGACAAAGTAGGAAGAATGATGACATCAACGTTTCATGAAAATGCTGTTAATAACACCTCTAAATCGGATCTTTTAAGACAAGTAGGAAGTGTGATTGATAAAGCTAAACAAACGGTAGAACAAAATAAGGAACGCGGGATAGAGGGACCAAACAAACAAGCAGATCAGATATTACCGGAGCCAATAAGTGATGCTACAACAAAGGATGGTAATAAATCGCAGCAACAGATTGTTGGAGTAGGAACAAATAAGGAAAAGAATCAATCGTGGATTAACAAAATAAAAAAGGTGACAGAAGTTGAGAATTGGCAATCATGGCAATAAGCAAATGCAGTACTGTACAAGTTCTTTTGCTTGAGATTTTAGTTGGGTACAGGCGAACAAATTTAATCGATGTCAGCAGAAACCAATCTCACCATAGCAGGTACTAGTGTGAATCGTTATATCACAGTTAACAATACAGTTTACCTACTGTAGAGCAAGGCAATGATACCGCGATTTTTTTTGGCAGCACTTTTAAACTCAATTGGTGTTAGAGTATTTCTGCAGATTTTTCTTCAAATGCCAGAGGTATAACAGCAATCATCTATTCTTATTACGACTTGATTTCAGGCGACAATATGAAACTCAGCAAGAGAATAATAGAATAATAGCGTTCAGAAAGGCTACAATAATAACGAAAAATTCCAAAAAATCTCTATCTTATTGCCGTTGCTTTCATGAATAAATCTAATGCGTTACTGTCAAAAGGATCTTGAAATGCAAGAAAGAACTGATCCACACCTGCATTTACATACTCCTTGAGTTTCTCTGCTATATTATCAGGCTTTCCGACAAGGCCATGTTTGAGGATCTGATGAGCTATACCAGGACCTCTTTCTATAGCAAATAGCCTTTTCTTATATTCCAAGTCAGAATCAGAGTCAGCAATAATAACATCTAATTCAATCGATTTGGTTATTTTTTTACTAATGTCACCAGCATTATTATTATTGAATTGCCTTGATGTCCGATCAAACTTTTTATTTAAGGAAGCAAATTGCTTAGGAGTAATATAAGATGATTCCCATATATCTGCATATTTAGCAGCTAGCTGCATACTCCTGTTTCGTTTTGCAGCAATCGTCACAGGAATTTTTCTTTGGTTTATTGTTGTTTTTTGTAATGATGCCCCATTTAACTTGAAATGCTTGCCTTCAAAGCTGACTGCTGTTTGTTTATTCCACAATGTATGGAGAATCTCAATACCTTCCTCAAGTATTGATACTCTTTCTGCATTAGTTGGATAATTTATACCATATGGATGCCACCATTGTGAGGACCATTGAAGGGCCGCTCCTGCACCTGTTCTAAACTCTAATCTTCCATTAGATATTTCTTGTAGTGTCATAGCCTGTTTTGCTAAAAGAAATATGTTTCTATATCGAGGAAACAAATATGTTATAACAGGTCCGAGCTTTATCTTGCTAGTTATAGCCGATAAATTAGATATTACAGTCCAGCAATCCAGATCAATATCCGCTAATGATTCACCATAATAGAAACCATAATATCCTAATTTTTCAGCTAATATACAAGTGTTCTTGATTTTATTATAATCCGTACCCCAGACTTCTAAGCAAAAACTAGGATTATTATTATTGCCATTATTTGATTTCATTTTAATCTTATTAATTTCAATTTATATATGAGATTCAATTTTAATGGGTTAAAGAACCAAGGCCACCACTGACTTGTGCTGTAACAGCAAGAGAACAGTGTGAATTCTTCCAAACTAACATACGATAATATCTCTTCTTCCACACTCCTCGATGAGAAGGGTCTACAAGACAGACTGTTAGAAAACATATAAACTTAGAATCCATCAGAATATTACTTTATATAAGAAGGAGAGGGTCTTCATAATATCAGACCCAATATGAAAAACAAAATAATAAAATTGACAGTTCCTTGAAATAGAGAAATGAACTATTTTTTTTAAAATCTCCTATGATATTTCACGTATAGTTCGAAAAGTTAAGTTTATTCTGGGTTTGGTTATGTTTTTAGATTTGGGTAAGCTATGTAACCAATTGCTTTGTGTAGCATCCTTCATAACAAGCAAACTGCCATGTTCAAGTACAAGTGAAACTATTTGTTTAGTTTGCTTATGCTTAAACGAGAATTTTCGTTCTGCTCCAAAACTCAACGAAGCAATAGTATTATTCTTTCCTAGTGGTTTTTCGTCATCACTGTGCCAGCCTATACCTTCATTTCCATTATGATACAAGTTCAGCAAACAGGAATTAAATTTTCTTCCTGCGTATTCTTGTACTATTTGCTTAAGTTCATAAAGTTCCTTCGTCCATGCTAATGCTCGCTTTGTTGTATTTGAATAAGTATACAAGTATTCAGAATCACCAAACCATGCAACTTTTCTTTTAGTAGTAATGTGTTTACTAAAAATGATGACTTTATCTTTTTCCCATAGAATATCTTGCATTAACAAATCAAAGTATTGATTTGCTTTCTCAGATGGCAATATCTTCGCATAATAGTTTACCG
>DATDNG010000199.1:0-7233 GCA_036518375.1 Nitrososphaeraceae archaeon
TGGACATGCATATATCAACCTCGAAACGTACAGAAGAAACGGACAGGCAGTAGCAACACCCGTATGGTTCACAATTGACGATAATAATAATATGATCTATGTTGTGACTAGAACTGAGACGGGCAAGGTAAAGCGTTTACGAAATAACTCTGAAGTACGTATCATGCCATGTGGTATGAGAGGACAGCCTAAAGGTGAATGGCTTGATGGAAAAGCAAGCTTTGCAACTCCAGAACAAATGGAGATCGCATTAAAACAAAGAAACAAAAAGTATGGATTAAAGGCAAGACTGTCTAGGCTTTTTTCTCGTACTAAGGGTGACTTGATTGGAATAACGATCTCCTTTGACTAAACCTTAACATTGACCAGCAGATCTCATATCATCCAAAATCACAAAAAGAAATCATCTACAATAGCCCTATTTGATGCAAGGCTCATTTTATTTTTCTTCCACTTCTTTGGTGCGATATAAATAACAAAATGTCCTGATAAAATGATCTGATTATTCGTATCGTCTAGTTGATATATTGCATGTGGCCATTGTATATATATCATTAGCCGATATCAAAAAACAGGGTTATATGTTTTGAGCTCTTAGATATGGCTCATTTTTCCTTTACTGCTGCAACCATTGTATTATCTACTATCTGGTTTGTCAAGATCTTCAAGAACGAGTTTGCTATCTCTAAAATGCCTTCATAGTATTCATTGTAATAGCAGTTTTGGTTTTGAAGTATAGGAGAATGAGAATGAGAAGATGATGATACTGCAGTACTACTATCAAAAATGCCTTCGTTGTTGACCTAAGGATTTCTTTTGGTCTGTTAACAAATAAGATATATTTTTTGCCTCCTGCTCCAATTGTTATGCATCATACAAGTTAACAACATTTTTCATTATTATTGTCAAGACGATACAAGCAAAGATGTTACATACATTATTATCATTCCCACTATGAACCCTGCAACTAAAGATGTATTTAACCAGGCGTTTTTTCTTCCTTCTTTGTTTTTACTATCGTCAATATTATTATTACTACTACTATCAGTTATCATCCACGACATAATGGAAAAGACTACTTGAAATATTGCACCAGCACCCACAGATAAAAATATTATTGCGGCTATTGGAGAGTATAGAAACCCTCCTATCCACGCTCCTGCTATCGCTGGAGTTCCAGCTATCATGCCCATCATCACTAGCCTTCGTACCATAACTTTATTGCTTTTAGCCATTGGTGCTACTATTGCCAACCCTTCAGTTGTGTTATGTAATGTAAAGCCAACAATTAGAAAAGTACTAAGAGCAACCTCGCCCAGCAAGACTGCTGCCCCTATCGCCAAACCTTCACCTAAGTTGTGCAATCCGATACCTATTGCTATCATAAATGCTATTGTAAAGGGGGATTTTGATAATCGCTGCTGATGTTCTTCTTTGAATGTAGAATCCGCTGCTGATGCTAAAGATGACGATGATTGTAATAATGTTGAAGACTTCTTGTTCATTGCTGTATTAGCCGCACGCTCGACAAGCTTTGCAGATATGTATGACAAAGCTAGGAATGAAACTATAGTAACCATGGCAATCAGCATTTGACCATTGAAGACTCCTGCAACGTTTGAGGCAGCGATTTTGTTCCCTTCTACTAGGGCATCTATTCCCAAAAAGACTAGCAATCCTGCAGTAAGAGAGAGAAAGAAGGTATACTTGTTTGGACTCAACCTTTTTAGAAAAGGAAACCATAGGAGTCCTATCGTCACGGGTATGACTCCGACATATATACCTATTATTGCAAAGAATGAGGCCTGTTCAACATTTGGGTCAGGGGCTAACATAGCCGCTTCAACACTTTTTTTGAATCTTATACCATCAGATGTAGTTATTCCAACTTCATATGGTTCTCCAGGATTCCAAGGAAAAGGTACAACGACTTTCGCTACTGCTAATCGAGATAATGTTTTGCCTGGTTCTATCGCTGCTGGTTGAATTCTGTCATTAATATCTATCTGAGAAACCGTCACATCTGTTGGCCCGGTGTTGCGCAGCAATGCTACTATTTTACTGTCTTGAAATTCTATTCTTTCGACAGTAACCTCGGGTAAAGAATTCCCTGACTTTTGCAGCAACGATTGACCAGCAGGACTAAAAAGGAATACAATCATTCCAGCTAATACGATAATTGGAATTAATGCAATAAATATCATTTTTTTGTTTAACATCTGTTTTTTGCCCTTTATTGCTTGCTGGCGCTGCTGCTGTGTTCTATCTATTTCTCCTTCTTTCTCCATTTTGTTAATAACTACCTTTCCCCACTTTTTGTGATAGAGTTTTTGTTGTACTTTGTTCTGCGGAAGTGGCATTAATAATATTAACAATGCTGTCTAATTTGTCGTGATCTTTAACTAAGAATGTACCCATCCATCCTTTTTCCGCAAACTCCGTCTTGTGGGCATGGAACATATAAGGTCCTGTATACTTGTATGTAAATTCCAGTATTCCTCTTTCACCCTGGCTCATAGTTACCATGTCAGTGTATTCATCTGGTATCAGGCTAGTTCCAGATCTATAAAGGTGGTACATATTGGCATGCAAGTGAAAATTGTTTATAGGATCAAATTCCAACATATTCACCAAATAAACTCGCACCAGTCTATCCTTTTCAATTTGTATGGGATGGTGCATATAGTAGTATGGGATTCCGTTTACAGTATAGAAGTTATTCTCTCGATCAGAATCGGTATCATAACCATTCATCACCATTACCATTTCATCCGCAGGAGGTCTTGGCGTCTTTGGGTCTACAATGTATACTCCATACAGACCATGTGAGATGTGCTCTTCTAAAGGTTGCATATGACAGTGGTATGGAAATACTCCAAAAGGCTGTGCATAAAATTCGTAAACAAATCTTCCACCGGGGCCAACCATATCAAAAACACCATCCATTTCTGACCTGTGTATGCCATGGAAATGTATAGAATGAGGCTTTGAGCCATTATTTATAAAATTAATTCTGACTAAATCGCCTTCAGTAGCTCTTATTGTCGGCCCAGGTACGGTTCCATTAAATGTCCATACATTATAGAAAATACCAGGTGATATCTCCATTATCTTATTGTCTGATGCTATTAGTGTAAATTCTCTAATTGTAGTACCATTAGGTGAAGTAGATACATGACCATTATTGAATGTACGTAGATATTCCATAGGATCAACCACTATATTTTTACCACCGACCTGACTTGCAGGGTCTAAAATATCACCCGTGGTTTTAAACAGTTTGTGTTGATTCATTACGATATTTTCTTCTCTTGCCTCCCCACTACTCCCTGCACTTTTCCTCTTTGGATCCTCTTGTGCTATGAGTGAGAAATACCCATTAAATGACAAAATAGCGAATGCGATGGTCAAAGCAGCCATTGTAACGGCAGACGCTAAAAATATTTGTGAACTAGACAATTTGCAACGGTAATTATTTATTAGCTATGGCAACTAATAAAGCTTAGCCTCAACTAATAATATTAGCCAAGGCTAAGGCAGAAGATACAAGTTGTTTACTACTGATTTTCAATATCAGTTAGTAAATTTTTTACCATTATTTGCCATCTTGGTCCAATAACCGTATGTATCTCTATTGGTGGAGGTACAACACCATCAGCATTCTACATTCTAATGCAGATTCTGTTTTATTCTCCCAAACAAGCTCGGTAAAACCAATATCATTCAGTAACTCTCTTGCATCTTCTGTAGATATCAAAAAGCTCATTGAGGAGTCATTTGCCCAAGGTACTAGATATTTGAAATTAATAGTAGTACTTTGTTCTTCTTTATTGTGTCTTCTTAGGCTTATAGTTGATCATAGAAAATAATGATGTGATACAATTTACCAATGAAAGCAGAATGAAACAATATATAATCCTGACTGGAGCTTATTTAATACAATTTCAAAAAATTTGGGATCACGTCTTAGTTGTTTTCTACGATTACTACTTCAATTCCCAATCTATCGTTGTATCATTTCCCATTTTGTCTACTTGATTTCTAAATATAATTACTATGTTATCAATGGAAGAAGCTAATTTACCACATCATTTAACTAATCAACTAGCACTTTTCTATTATTACTTTCAAGCTCAGCAATTTGCCCTGTAACAACTAGCTGATGATGCTCATTATATGCTAAATCATCTTTTCAATATCTTTGACTTAGTTCTTTAAGAAGAGGATGATTAAAGGCTATTCGTTATAGTGTCACTCCAGTGTAAATAAAACTTTAGTAGCTATACAGATTACCTTAAGTTAACACAGCGACCCTTAATACTAAAACTTTAAGAGTATCTCGTGCTCATAGTCTGAAAGCTTTCTATCTAATCTTTCAAAATATATTTTGCTTAGCTTTCCTTGGTTAGACTGATCTGCGACTTGCGTCCTTAGGAAATGTAAAGTGTGCAAGCATTTCTCTTTATTGCATTGAAGTTTTTTGTATTTTTCTTTAATTTTTTTCAGTCAGGCAAGATAACGGAACCTTTAAAGGAACTCGATGAATCTTAGGGTATTTCGAAACAACATATATTATAAATCCAACAACGATAAGGGTCATAGCCATTACAAACGATAATTCACTCGAAAAAAAGAATTGAAAAAGGGAATATAGCATGTTTCTGCTGAAACTTACCCTTCAATGGAGACAATGACTCGATTGTTGCGACAACTATGACTATTGACAGAATTGTGAAATTACTGCCACTTTATTTAATAGATCTTGCTTTTCTCGGGCTAATGATTGCTCCTCAGAAGAAAGCTCATTCTCTATTGACCTTAATTTATTTCCAATGTCCCTTTCTAACTGCTTGAGGCGCCATTGATTCTCAAGTCTATTAAACAATTAACAAAAACGGATTACAATAATAATAATTCTTCTAACAAGTTTCTCATAATAATAGCTGAGTTTTATTTTTATTCAATCCAATTCAACTTAATGCCTTGTTAGGGAAGATCTTTGTCTCAAGTTCGACCATATAAATTAGCGATTTTATACTATAACACATTGAGCTTAAAAGAATGTCTATTTAGTTTATTATTCTATAGTAAAACATAAATACATTCTTACTGTATAATATACTAGATGAAATCACTTGGAGCAGATTTTGAGAGTGACTCAGAGTAACTCCGGAGCAAAGGATAGATCGGTATTAGCATCATGCTGCTGCTGTAGAAACAAAAGGTCGACAGTAAAAGTTGGCGGATGGAATCTCAAAGGCATTGGAACATGGAGAGACATATTTTGAAGTTGCATGGCGGATTAGGAGAACCTGTCAATGAATTTGGAAAGACCAGAGAACAACAACGCCAAATGAACATAAATCTGCAATTTGGCCATGGTAACTACTACCATAATAGTCAGAAATTACCCTCATTTCCTCCAGTTAAATTCAGAGTCTAAGGTTAGTGGCGGTACACTCAAAGATGGAATGCGTAATAATAATAAATTGCGATGGGACTTTATAGATGATATTATAGAACCTGCAAAAAAATTTCTCGAATTCACAAGAGTGCTCAATGAACTCAAACCGTCAAATCAATACTATTCTTATCATTATTCTCCTTATGCAATTTCTCGTCATCAATACACACAATACCCACAATATCGATTGCATTTGTCCTCCCCTATCAATTTTGGCAGTGCTGGATTTACGGCTGTTGGCAAAAGCGCCAGCACCCATAATAGTATTCGCGATGATGAGAAGAACCTGGACTTTACTGTTGACGACCTTGAAATTATAGGATATCAGGGGTACGTTTGCAAAGATTGCTTGATATTCCATCCACTTACACTTTATCTTGATAGACAAGGTAAAATAGCGCAAATCCGACATGGGTGTAATTCACAAAGGTTACATGATATACAACATATTTTAGATAAGAAAAAGATAGTCTTAGAGCTTATTTCTCAGGTACCCGGAAAAATGAAAAGTGTAGTTAATGAATGGACTAGGAACCAAAATTATGTCTATGCTGTAGAAGTAAAAAAGGAAGAACTTATCAGTGATCATTTGGTCACAGACTTGCCAGTTACAGATAACCAAAGCTGGATAGCAAGAGTAATAAAAGATAAGCAAACAATGCTAACTGACGAGGAGCTAGAGGATTTCTTGGGAATATGTGGATATAGTACCTTTTCATACTTTAACATTCACCTATCAGATAAGAATCACGTGCCTCCAGTTTGTTATGCGATAGGAATAGTCAGTCCTAAAATAAAGTACGTTGCCGACAAGGTAAGATCGGGCAATGAGGGTAATTATCAATTAGATATCAATTTGGAAGCTACCAAAAGCCAGTTATGTGAGTTGGGGACAAAATTGCTCCAATCAAAAATTATGTCTAAATATAATTCATAATACAGTAGCTGTTTCTGATAACTGCGCAGGATAGAACCTATCCCAGATAAAGTTTGGAGTCAAGTCTTCGCCTGAATACGACAATGTCGGTAAAGAGAGGTCGATGTACGATCAGTATAACCACTAAGAATTTCATCCAACAAATCTTTGCAATCTTGAATTTTACTTGACAACAGTAATGTCAATGCATCCAGTCCATTGTCCTCATTTTTAATATCCGGTAAACTCTTCAACTTTGATTCTTTCTTTTGGAATTTTTAATTCTTCTTGAAGCAGAGATTGCATAGCTTTTAGCATGCCAGGTGGACCGCAGATATAGAATATTGAATTATTTAGCACGTCAACTTCCATGTACTTCAAAATCATTGCTTTGTCTATTCTGCCATACTCTCCTTTCCAATCGGTTCGAACAGTCGATGGAGATTGGTGATGTTGATCTTCTTCACTAATAGTATAGATGATCTTCAGATTTTTATTTATACTCGCCCAATCATCAAACTCTTTTTTGAATAATATGTTATCGCGGTCCCTATTGGAATCGAACATTAGTATTTTCAATGGCAGTTGCTTTTCTGTAGCATACTTTATCATACTTCTAAATGGTGTTACCCCAATGCCGCCAGAAAGAAATACAGCAGATTTTGAATAATCTTGATGTAGGACAAATTGTCCTTCAGGACCTCTAACCTTGACTTTTGCTCCTTCCTCTAACGTCGAAAGTCTCTTTTTGTATGGCGAATCTCTGATCCTAGTGCTAAACATTATGAAATTCTCAGTTGGAGAGGACGAAATAGTAAAGTGTCTGATCGGCCCCTTAGGATCATTATAGACT
>DATDNG010000200.1:0-5308 GCA_036518375.1 Nitrososphaeraceae archaeon
CATTCAATAGATTGTGAGTTAAATTATTCAGAATAGGGTTGTGATTGACAAATTTTTGTGCATAATCTCCGAAAAAGTTCTTTCCAACAAGGGTCTTGCTTGCGCCTACGGCAAGTAGCGTTGTATTCCTGTCATAGATTGCCAAAAACTGTGAGTTGATATTATGTATATTTCCATATTTGGAAAAGAAGCTCTCTGTAGGCATTACTGCTCCTACCAGTCCAATATAGTCTCCAGATTCCCTATTTATTATAGGATAAGTTAATCCTATTCTATATTTTCCATCACGTCCAACATATCCATTCGAAAAGACTGGTTTATGTTCTGTTTGTGTTTCTCTTATCCAATCTATATATGATGTATTAGTCCCAAGGAAATTGTTTTGTCCTGCTGGAACCAAATTCATTTTTACAATATTATTTTTGTCTAAGAGGAAAAGTCTATCTACTATTGAATTGATCTGCTGATAGTTCTCTTCCATTAGTCTTCTGGTTCTATTATCATTATCTGAAAATAACCCATTTTGCAAATATGCAGAGTTTGCTAGACCCTGAAGTCTTGCCATAACTGTATCTAGATCTGAGCTAATATGTTGTGACACAGCTTTTGTAGAATCCAACTGCTTTTGCTTCTGCTCATTAAATAGTCTATTTTTGATATTGTTCTCAGTTAGATTTTGGAGATAAAAGAATAAAGTATATGAAATAACCACAATCGCAATTATAGAAATAACTCCTAATTGGGTGACTTTGCCTGAAGCTTGACGTATAGTCATTTTTTAGCAGTTAATATTATATAATTAATACACATATATGAAAAAGTATCTTCCCTTTTCTGCTTTTGGCGCTATATCCTTCTCATAAATATAGATTATAATACTTGTTTGAAATTGAGAAAAAGAACTAGTGATTAATTCGTTAAAGACACAGATCCTCATAGTGGTGTCATTACAATAAATCAAAAAGAAATGTAGGATACCAAGTTTTTGAAAAAAATCGGCGTGTGTATGCGATTGCACTTTACCAGTGACACGGGACTGGGACTGCCTCACCAGCATTAGGCCACGGCGGCAATAGTAGCTATTAAAAAAACCAAAGACTCAGAGCCAGTGTTTCGGAACTGAAAATAGGTTCCAACAGGAATCGTTAAGCAGATTCCAGGTTAGCAATCGAATTTCAGATGTGTCTGGTGCCAAATAATCATAGCTGCTTTTCAGGCGAGTTAATTCCAGTACCATTTATATGATTAAAGATACTGAAGAATTAAAGTTACTGTCGTATATCCAATCCTGTGAATATAAGTACGATATATTACACACCTTCCAGTAATGGAAAAAGATATTTATCGCAGCTATAGGAGCCATAGTTATTGGAGTGATAGCATTTTACAGTAATTGTTGCAATAGCTGTATTTCTTGTTACATTGTTTACTCTTGTAGTAATAATTTTGATTTTTTTAGCAATAATCATTGGAGCAGGATATTGGATATATCGCTGGTTTGCTTCATCAACATGAGAATTACTTCCAGCGGTTTATCCCATTATACCACTACCGCCAACGAGTCCAGAAAATGAATGAGAGTGTCATTTATATTGACTATCTATGTTGCTTGTCCGCCTTTTAGAATTTCCACTACTTTTTCACCTACGTTTGTGGCTGATTCAGGATTTTGTCCTGTTACTAATCTGCCATTACCACTTATAATTACAAGTGGTTCGTGAACGTATACTTTTTCATAAATTGCTCCACGCTTGGGTAACTCATTCTCAAGGAAGAATGGTACTACCTGTTTCTTACCGATCAAAATTTCAGTTATTGCCTCTTCTTCATTTGAAAAGCCTGTGACCTTCATTCCTTTTATTAAGTATTGTCCATTAGATAACGTCGAATTTAGAAGTGCAGCAGGACCATGACATACTGCAGCGACTACTCCGCCTTGTTCATAAACAGCAGCTGCAATCTTGTTTACACTCTGATCCGATGGAAAGTCATAAGTTGCCCCATTTCCACCTGGAAATACTACTGCAGCATAATCCTTTGGATTGATACTGGCTAGGGGTATGGTGTGGTTTATCATTGCTACATAGGCCGGAGTATGCAAGAATTTTTCAGTTATAGGATCATCTCTGTTTGTACCTTGTGGATTTGATGGGACACTATATGGATCTATTGGAACATTACCGCCTTTGACACTCGCAATAGTTATATTAAATCCTGCATTTGCTAATGCAGAAAAGGGATGTGTCATCTCAGGTAACCATACGCCTGTTGGATATCCTGTCTTTCCTAAAACATTATGACTCGTTGTAACGATAAGTATTTTTTTGGATGGTGTTTGTTGGACTGTTGCTGCAGCGGCATCAGTACCATACGTTTCTCTAGTAGGAACAGAAATTATTAGTGCGACATTAGCGACTGCTATGATGCTTATCAAGACTGCAGATACAGCAATTTGTCTTTTTTTTATTTTAATCATCGGGTAAAGGTTATCAGTAATATCTAATATATTGGAGGTTTACAATCGCAATATATATTTAAATTGTTTACAAAGTATTACAAATTAGATCACATCAGTTTGAATACAGCTCCAAGCGCCAGGAAGAAACCTAAGACACTAATAAGGAGTGTACGTATAACAAAGGAACTAGACAATCTTTTAGAGAAGGATGCTAAGGCTAAGAGAGTTAGTGTTAATTCTCTTATTTCGATAATAATGACCAAGTATGCTGAGATGGACAGGTACAATGAAAGGTTTGGTACCATAACATTAAGACGCGAGGGCTTTCGATCCATTCTTGAAGCCATTGAAGATGATACGATTACTTCTCTTGCAAAAGATATTGGTACTCAGATACCTAAACAATTTCTTTTGTTTTGGTTCAAGAAACTGAACCTTGAAACATATCTTAAATATTTATCATTAGTATGCAAATATAGTGGTTTTGCTGAATACGAAGTTGATACAAATGAAGATGAAACTGAGTGCATTATAACCTTGATCCATGACTTGGGTGAGAAGTGGTCGATTTTTCTAAAAAACTGGCTTGAGCAAGGTATAAGACTGCAGTCGGGATTGTACCAACTGCGTTTGACGTTAGCAAGAATACCGTAGTGGTCAGATTTCATGTGGTTTGAAAGTTGAATACCATAGATAAATTCCTCATCCACTAGGATATTTTCAGTAATCCTTGTTCTTCTAATGTCTTCCTTTTGGGCCAAAAGAGTCTCTAATTCTAGAAATGCCTCGGCGAGTATGCATCGTCGTTGTGCATCAAACATACATAAATTCAGATGCTGCACTTGCTCACAGTAGTGGCGTTGCATCACGAACAATACTTCCCAGGAGTTTCAGTCTTGCTAAGATAAGTAGATTTGATGTTTACGGCAATCCCAAAGAGGAATTACAAAAGTCGCTAGTAAGTTTTGGTGCAGAGACTTTTATCTATTTGCTGATTCAGTAACGAGAGAATAACTGCCATGACTCATAAGCGTCGTTCTTTCAAACCTTACCTAACCCTCATTTCTGGTAGAGAGAAGGATATCCTATAGAAACACAACTTTGGCGGACGATCATATTTTACACAATGACCATCTTCATCCAAGGGGGTTTGGCAAGACTTTAAAGTGTATTAAAATTCGTGAAGCAGTCTAGTCAACATGATATGTTAAAGATTCCAAAGATAAGATCATTATAGTAGAAGACATGAAACAACTAATCAAGCTAGTCAAAAGAAATAACAATAAGCAGTACAACGTTTAAGATTTGAAGCTAAGGTCATTTACAATAACCATCGTTTTTGATATAAATGAGAGATAACGTCGGTATTTACTACGTCAGGAAAGTTACCGTGTAAAGCCGTTATCCACACTGTTAGGCCAAGAATGGTAATGGAAGATCTATGGTAAAGAATTCATTTAATGAAGAAAATACATACTTGAAAAAATGTCCTAGATACATGATAGTGAAAGGATGAAGAACAAGAAAAGTACTTCATATGCAAAATCAGGAGTTTAGCATGCAAATGGGTTTGCCTGCGGATATCCTCTAGGCTATTTTGCTCATGGTAGCCTTGAAATTTCTCCCCAGAAAAGAAAATGCCATTCTATTTGCCCAAATATTAAACGAATGCCAGGATGATGACGAGAGCAAACGAGTACACTTCGCTAATCCTACTCAAAAGGATAGCCTTTTTCATCCAAGTTGTTTATGACTCTAATATTATTACAGCGGCAGAGACAAGTCTTCTTCCTCTTCCTCTGCTAATTCGCCATGATAATAATATTCACTATTGAATTGGATCACCAATACTCCCTAATTACAATCTTAGAATTCTGTGTTTGATTGCTTTAGTAATTATCCTAACTGCATCGTTTCCTTTCTTTGCCTTTACGAATAATGAACGTCCAAGTAACTCCCTATGGAGATTCTTATCTGAAGTCAAAATAACAGCAGGAAAATCAGCATAGGAATTAAAGACTTTGATTACATCATTATCAGAAGTCCCTGAAGGGATTATATCAACATAACAATTCATTTCTGGACCTGCTATATTTTGGATTAACTCTAAAATATGCAATTTTCCTAATTTGCGTCTTACTGATTCATCTATCACTATTACTGCGGCGCTCTCCTCAAGGGTAGGCATTGTTAGTGTTGAAGCAATATCATTATATGAATCCCATTTTTGAATATTACCTTTATGAGATGACAAAGTGGGCTGCTTGGGTTTTTGGTTATTATCTTTATCCACGTCATAGTGAAAACATGAAAGAAAATCTCTACAATAGTAGCAGAAACCACACTCTTGACATAAGGGTTTTGATAGCGTTGGTAGAAATTCAGAATAGCAGTTAAAACACTTCATATACTCTTACATCTTCTTTTAGAAAGACTTAAACAACAAATTAAAGTTAATTGATGTAGATAGCGCAGTCCCTGTAGCCTGACGTAACACAGACTGTTGTTGCAGTTGGTGGTATTAAAGTTCGTTCCTTCTCAACTTCTTCTGTAGCTTGAACCCAAAGCTGGTGCAACTGCTATAGCTACGTGGCTCTTTCCAAAGCCAGTAAGTGCCTCTAATATGACATATTTGTAGCCTGAATTAAATGCATCACAAATCTCATAGTGATGCTCATTTATGATCTGCTTCACAACCATTATGACAGTAGACATTCTGGATTGAGTCGGGGAGTGTTGTCTAACCTCTTGCTATCTTTTCTTCTTCTTTCCTATACTTACTGCTTTTTGGATTTGTGAAACTTGCCTTTGTAGTTGTTTTAGCTGTGATTGAATCTGCCTTATCAGCTC
>DATDNG010000201.1:0-2836 GCA_036518375.1 Nitrososphaeraceae archaeon
AAGATAGCTTTATCATATAGGTTAAGAAATTCGATCATAACTAAATATTAAAGTATTTCAATGTGGGTTGGTTCCAGCAAATTTGGTAGTTTAGTAACTTAAGTCGGATAGACATTCTTTGGTTTTATGCTTCCTTGCAGCTACAGAAAGAAGATGGAAGGTAATAGTTTGGTATTATTTAGGATGCAAAAACTGCAGTAAAATACCATACCTATTATTACCATCGGCATATGTCTTTTATACATGGACTATAGATCAAATCTAAGAACATCATCAATCCTGGCTAATCCACGACAATTTCTAATATTACTACAAGCTCAACTGTGTCTTCAAGAGGATGTCCTTACTAGTTATGGAATTTCATAGCAAATCCACCCGGCGATTCAAGATATTAAATCAATGTGTAACCGTAACCGGCACAGTCTTATCAGTAAATCCACAACCTGATGGCGATACTGATTTTCCTTTAGCTTTAGATCCACAATACAAGAATATGGTCACAAAAGCTAATTTTAATACACAAATGAAAGGTGGTATCTAGTGTGAAATGATATGCCAACATCCAGAAACAGCGTCAGCAGTTGAACCTTTCAAAAGAGAAGAATGTAATGGATTTAATGAATGTGTTTTTAATCTTCCTCAAATAAATCAGCATATTAAGGTAACAGGGACGTACTTACTAGACCTACGGGAGCAAGGACACGCAGAAATTCATCCAGTAAGTTCAATTGAGCTAATTAAATAGCAAAATGTTTAGAATTAACTACCATTGCCATGCTTGTTAAAGGTGGAAAAGTATATTAAGAAAGGAGATCGATCAAAAATAATCCCATAGTTCAAACTTTCCGGTTGGGCAATTATTACACTACGCGCTTTATTCACTCAATACTAAACATGATAGCGATATTTTCAAGAAACACTACACTCTATCAAGTGGGAAGAAATTATGTTTGATATAGATATTATCCAAAGGTTGTTCTTATTCCCTCGCTTTTGCAATGACAAACGTTCCAATGTTTATCTATTACAAAATTGGATGTTCCGACCTTGTTCTTTTAGGATCGTTAATAAAGTCATTATTAAACAAAAGAATTAGTGGAGTACTACAAATTTGAATTATAAGGCACAAATAAGCGAAGAGAGCTCACCAAAAGAATATTGTACATGGCTGGAGGTAGAAGTACTTGTAGAAAAGCTGGCACGTACAATACAAAGATTAGGTAAGAAATATGATGTGATGTTGGCAATTACAAATGGAGGTATTATTCCAGCTAGATTGATTGCACGAGAACTAGGTATTAATCACATACAATTTGTACCTGTAAGAAACAAAAAATTGCATGTAGAAGAGATGCTCCCGTTACTTAAGGGCAGGAAATACCTTGTTGTTGATGATATATACGATACTGGTGACACATTTTCCAAAGTGTTTGATGTAGTAAAAGAATTTGACTGTGACTTTGCATTTCTTATGACTAGGTATAAAGACTGCAATGCCACATTAGCTGCAAAGATATTAAATCACGAGAAATGGATTGTTTTTCCATGGGAAAGGAAACGCTACTAACTATAGTCTACACTATGTATTCAATTTAGATCTTGGACAGATAGATCGTAGGGCAATCATCTGTCATTATCATTATTGAGAATGGAGCAACCAAAAATGTTTATAATCTTGGAATTTGGACTTTGATATTGCATCTAGTCAATGGAACATGCTGCAAGCTTCGAACAAAAAATCAGTACTAATATAGTTAGTTCAGTAGATGACCTTGATTTTTCGATAGAAAATTTAAAAAGAAAGATTGATTTGGCAACAGGCCAGAAAAAGGTTGATCTAGTTGTAAAGAATGCAAATATAGTCAATGTTTTTTCAGGAGAGATCCATAAGGGTAATGTTGCTATCGCTGATGGAATATTTGTAGGGTTTGGTCAAACAGAAGAATACATAGAATATCATGCCCAAAGTGTTATCGATGTTCAAGGAAAATTTATGTGTCCTGGGCTTGTAGATGGACATATTCATTTAGAGTCTACTTTTCTAGCTCCAAGAGAATTTTGTAATATAGTCGCATTGCATGGGACTTCAGCTGTAATATGTGATCCTCATGAAATAGCCAATGTACTTGGCCTACCAGGTATTGATTATTTTATTGGCTCAACTATTGGATTACCTGTCAAGGTTTACGTTATGATGCCATCATGCGTACCAGCTACACATATGGAAACATCCGGCGCAGTAATTCTTGATAGAGATATACATGAATACATGGACTGCAACCCTGATCTTGTTATTGGATTAGCAGAAATGATGAATTATCCAGGTGTCATATCTAAAGACAGTCAGACATTGTCTAAATTAATAGTAGGAGGATCAAGACCCAAAGATGGACATGCTCCACTTCTTTCAGGAAAATCATTGGATGCATATATTATTGCTGGCTTAGGTAGTGATCATGAATGTACAAACCTTAAAGAAGCAATAGAAAAGATACGTAAGGGCATGCACATAATGATACGGCAAGGAACCCATGAAAAAAACCTACAGGATTTGATTTCTCTTATTAATGCTAGATATTTTGGACTAAAGAATATGGGTGCAATTGCTCCTGGATCCATTCTACAAAATACCATCCATATCAAAGGACTTGATGATCCGAATATGTTTGCTATTCCTAAGTCAACTAAATGCTCGACATCACTACTAGTAATAGGAGTTATTCCAGGACAGATCATTACTCAAAAGCGGATTATTGAACCTAAAGTAAATGAAGATTATTGTCCAGTAGCAGATGCCCAGAGAGATATAGCAAAGCTTGCAGTTATTGAACGACAC
>DATDNG010000202.1:0-11131 GCA_036518375.1 Nitrososphaeraceae archaeon
TTATTATCTCTTATTTCCTTTGTATCAAATTCGATTCCAATCATCAAGCCTATTCCCCTTATCCCAATTATGCCATTTTTTTCTACCATCTCATTTAACCCTTTTTTTAAGATGTTCCCCATGGTCGTTGCATTTGCAAGAAGTCTCTTACGATTAATGACATCTATTATTTTCGTGCCAACTACCATGTCAATTCTACTACCTGCACCCCAGGTACTAGAAAGAACGCCACGTTCAATAGGATCAAATATTTTATCATAAGCCGTTGCACCCACTTGAAGTGCTTTGGCGATACTCATGATATCCGGCTTTACATTATAATGCTCAAAAGCCCACCATTTGCCTGTTCGTCCCATACCAGATTGCACCTCGTCTAATATTAGTGGGACTCCATATTGGTTTGCGAATTTTCTAAGATTTGTGATAAACTGTTTACTGGCAACATTATACCCACCTTCACCCTGGATGACTTCGCTTAAAATGAATGCGATTTTATTTTCTTTCAATAATTTTTCAATTGAATCAATCTCTAAATCGTTGTCATTAATACAAAATTTTATCTTCTTAACTGGCAACTCCGGAAAGTTGGCTTTTTGTATGGGCTTACTAAAGGTGAAACTGAGTGCACCAAGAGTCCTCCCATGGAAAGCATTACTACATGAGACTCCTGGCAAGGGTCCCATCTTCTTATATGCAATCTTTATTGCGTTCTCAACTGCCTCAGCGCCACTATTGATGAAAAATGTCTTAAAATTTTCTGGAACAATAGAAGATACTTTCTGTGCTATTTTTGCATGTTCCTCACAATAAAAATCCTGTCCTGCAATCTTATGCATGCCATTCTTCGAATATTCCTTTAATACTTCCATTATTTCTGAATGTGAATACCCAAGTGGGCAGGTACCTATATTTGAAGTAAAGTCAAGGAATGCATTTCCATCTACGTCTTTAATTACACAATTATGACCATTTGCAATAACAAGTGGATATGTAAAAGTCGAATCATAAGAAAGCTCCTTTATAATATTAACTATCTTTGTCGCATTGGGCCCAGGAAGTAAGGTATCAATTTTATGACGCACACTTATGGTTAATTATTAATGTCTTTATTAAATTTCAATTAACTGCTCATTATAATAATAATACCGTTTCTACAACAGTCTAATATCGCTTGACACGCCATTGACCTCATTACAATTATAGAAGTATACACCTTCTATAAGTATCCCTCAGGGGTCCCATAAAGATTACAATGGTTGTAAGAAGAAGTTGTTATTAGATCAATTTTATCGAAAAATTGAAAACCAATATCTGGACAGGAGAGCTAATTATATGATATCTTTTCAGGCATATTATCGCCGAGAGAGCATCTTTGCTTTAACAGCTTTATGAAAAATATAACTATAGTTGGTGATAAACTGCCACTTTGATGACAAGTTATATTAGTTTGTACAGAATATTCTATAAATGCAACTTATAAGGAAACTGGAGATAAAATCTAAGAAAAAGGTTATTGAGTTCCTAAATAGTCAAGCGGTAGGAAGAATGGCGACCATAGACGTCAAAGGATATCCCCAAATTATCCCGATGAATTTTGTTTATGTAGAAGCAGATGAGCCGAGCATTAATTTGCAGTGTATGAAAAGAATAGATGCAATTTATATGCATTCTCATCCTGTAGGTGAAAAACTCGATAATGTCCAAAGAAATCCGCATGTTGGATTTGAGGTTGATCAGCACATATGCTTTTTACCGTCATACTATTTTCATCCTTCTGACGCATCACAAGCTGATACTCTTTACATCAGTATAGTTATAAAAGGATGTGCATCAATAGTTGAAGATAATGCGGAGAAGGCAAAGGCACTTAATTCTCTGATGAAAAAATATCAGAAAGAGGAAGGATATAAAATACTTAATCCATATATGCAGTCTGTCCAAGAAGTAGCTGTCATTAAAGTAGTCCCAAAAGAAATGCGCGGCAAGTACAAAATAGGCCAACACTGGGCTCCCGCTTACAGATTAAAAATCGCAGGAAAAATTCTTCAAAGAGAAGGAATTGAAAAGGCGAAAGCTATTCTTGATATTATGGGCATAGAGATTTCATCAGACAGCAGTTTAAAGATAAAACAAGAGCCAGTAATGTGATTTCTTATCTCCCATACAATAATGTTAAACTATGTATGTACCAATTATTTGGCTCTCTTAAGACATTAATGCTGTCCGCAGATTTGAAATGCAAACATAATATAGCCGGCAATCCTGCCAGATCGTCTGTATGGGTAAAAATTGTTGGTATCCTTCGGCATCATCTCGTATTTTAACGCCGCAGCGTCCTGTTTTGGTAATTGCAATTTAACAAGACGTTCACCTAATATTTTATTCCACGCAAGTTGGGGTAGTGGATCCTTCTTAATAGCAATCATTGCAACTATCCTATTTGGTCCTTCTCTATCAACAATAACATAATAATTGTAGTCATCTTTATCACTGAAAGGATCGGGCATGGTATATGGATCAATTTCAATATATTTTTCTAGGCGATCCCTCAACGAACCGGCTAATGCACCCATTGTTGCAATATCAGTTACGGTTAGCTTCTTAATTTCTTCAGGAATAGGTGGCTTTAGAGATACTAGCACACATAGCCTTAATAACCTTCATTTATATAATCTGATCCAATTGAATGCACAGTTGAAATGAAAACTTATTTTGAAAATGCATATGATGAATACAAACATTCGATGTCTCCTAAATCGTAATATTATTAGACATGTCGATGAAATTCTTTATTTCGGAAAAACATTAAATTGCAATATCCTATCAAAAAAAGTGCCGGGGTACCCAAGCTAGGTAAGTCTAGAGCCCTAACAGGGGTCAGCCTCGAGATCCATAATTGATGTGTTAGCTGATGTCCTTCGGGACTCGTGGGTTCAAATCCCACCCCCGGCGTTCCATTATTAATAGTTGCTATATTATGTTATAGATAACTAAACATAAGGATTAAAATATGTAAATTACTGCCCTAATATTCTGTAAAGCCATTGCTGGTAACCATTTATAATGAGTAAAAATTAATAAAGCAAATTAAAATGTTAGCTATAATGCCTAAAGCACGAATTTCTATTACTATTGATAGCAAAACTGCTCATGATATAGAAAATTATTATCGCAGTAAAGTAAAGGCAGCCGCTGAAAATGAAGATTCTATACCTAAACTGTCTAATGTCTATGAAGAAATCGTCACTTTGGGTTGGGAATCTGTAAAGAAGAATCTGAAGAAAAAGTAAAATCTTTCTATTGCCTAATTTATGTAATGGGGTTAGATCTAAAACTACTTGTAGAGCCTTATCCTATTACAATATCTGAATTATCAAATAAGGTTGTAGCAGTTGACGCATATAATGCAATCTATCAATTTCTCGCCACAATTCGTGGTCCAACAGGCGAATTACTTACAAGCACTGATGGTGATGTAACAAGTCATCTTAGTGGCCTATTCTATCGAAATATCAATTTGCTTGCAGATAATATAAAACTTATTTACGTTTTTGATGGCAAACCTAATCCTCTAAAGTTAAAAGAGATTGAACGACGACGTCAAATAAAACAGGAAGCATCTGAAAGATACCACGAAGCAATCATAGAGGGTAGAGTCGAAGATGCACGAAAGTATAGCCAAGCTACTTCTATTTTGACAGATAAGATGGTGGAAGAATCTAAAAAGATCCTGACTCTCCTTGGAATCCCTTTTGTTCTATCACCTTCTGAGGGTGAGGCTGCTGCTGCATACATGACAAAACAAGGTACGGCATTTACGTGCGCAAGCCAGGATTATGATTCCATATTGTTTGGCGCCAGAAAACTTATACGTAACCTTACAATCAGCGGCAAAAGAAAAGTTCCCAATAAGAAAGCATACATTGCAGTTGAGCCAGAAGTTATTGAGTATGAATGGGTTCTTAATCAAACTAAATTGACACATGAACAATTGGTAGATGTCGGAATTTTGATAGGCACTGACTTTAATCCAGAAGGCTTTACAGGAATCGGGCCTAAAACAGCTTTAAAGTTAATTCGAGAATATGGTAAACTAGAAAACATTGAGAAAATTAAGCACTTGTTATCGGATATCCCATATCAGGAAATACGTGATATATATTTAAAACCAGAAATTCCAAAGGTGAACAATATACAATTTAACGAAGTAAATTATACTAATATAGTTAATTTTCTATGTACTGAAAAAAGTTTTTCTGCAGAGCGTGTAAATGCAGCAATAGAAAAACTAAGAAGATCCATTTCACATCGCAATCAATCACTCGAAAATTGGTTTAGCTAACTAATGTAATTCTGATCTTTTCTTTTCTGCATTTTTCTCGGCATTAAATCTCTCTAGCTCATATTTACTTAGGTCAACGAATTTTATTCCCTCTGCAAGGAGTGGATGAACAAGCTTTATTTGCCCAAACATTTTCTGGCATATATCACGATAGTCCTGATGTCCTTGGGGAGTAGTTCGTAGTTCGATCAGATGACATGCTTCACGTAGGTTTATCTTAATAAAGTAAGGGTATTTATATGCGAAATTAACCACATATTGAGCTTCTTTAGGCATATTCTTTGAAATAATTTCGTATATCTCATTAGATTTGTACATGCAATCTTTATAATCTTTGACAATATCCAAATCAATAACTTCGACTGGGATATCATATCCATGTCTAGTAGAGAGCAATTGCCTTTCTAAAGTTAAAATTCTATGACGATGCATATCCCGGAACATTCCAAAATTTGTAAGCATTTCAAATGTATATTCTACCATCTCAAATGCTCTACCTGGTCTATGTCTTCGATTAGCCCGAAATTTTGTATATGCCTGAATTATCTTATGTCTATCTTCTGGTGTAATGGATTTGGTATACTTTATGATTTTCTCAAGTGATTGACCTTCTGCATGTTCATATAGAATGGCTGAGACTATTTTTACTTCTGCATCAAAATTATCTTCAAAATTTATCAGTTTTACTGATCGTGTGTTTTCATCTAGTTCGATATTTTTTATATGATGTTGCACAAGCTCAGATATTGCATTCCTTGTATTTGCAAGGTAGGACTGAAGGCTTCTGCCATACTTGTCATTCGCTCTTCTTACAAAAGCTGCGATAACTTGGTTTAGTTCTGTATGTAGCTGTTCTGCTAAATTTTTTACTTCATCTAACTTTGAGGCGTACATTGTTGATAGCAAATATTCAAATGCTCTACCATTACCTGTAATGGCTAAATTTGTAAGAGTGGATGCCGGTAAAAGTCCGCGAAGAACATCAAGTGCTTTGGCCTTGATCGTTGCTTTGTATATACGTCTAGCAGATTCAATGTCTTTCTCAGATTTCAAATTATTGTAGGGCATATCTCTTTTTGACGAAGAATCGAAAAAGAAGAATTGATCAATCGGATCAATCTCTGAAATAAATCTCTGCATTGATTGAATATTTTTGCTATACACGTCAAAAGCATGATCGCAGGCTTGAAGGTATCGATCAGCATGTGATGATGACATGATTCTTTCTTCTCTACAATATTTGTACTGTCCATTAACTTTTTGATCGAAGGCAACATATCGTGAGGATTTTTCAAGATATGACAATCCTATTCTATGATCTTCAATTTCTTTAGAAGCAATATTTGAAACCCATTCTATTGCAACCTGCGCTTCTCCCAGCTCTGCAACAGAATCGTCTCCATACTCTAATAATATACGTTTATAGAATTCTTCTCCCCTGTTTGGATTCTTTGCAAATTCGTCTAAGAATATGCGCCTCATTGTCTTATCTGTTCTAGAATATCTAGCCATTAATGCCCCCCTATCCACTTGCTTGGGTGTGATTATTGCGAAAACAGGCCTATTTGCATTAGAAAAGTGTGAATTAAGAATCGATCCTTCTTCGTCTGAAAAATAGTCGTAAAAACTTGCATGACTATTGTGTATCATAAATATGCAATATTCATAACTATCACGGATAAAAACATAGCATATCCGAATATGCTTATTAATAGTTGTAAATGTTAACCAAAACGTTCGATTCGGCCTGATCTCTGTCCGATAGGATTGTCATGCTACAAGAATGACCCACGTTGGATCTATTATCTATATGAGCTAAATAATCCAACTAATTTGACAATGATATCATTATATCTACTTATCAATCATTTCGCATGAGTGAACTGAAGCTTGAATTTGTAGGTAAGCAAGTCAAAGATATGTATGGTACTTTTGTGGGAAAAGTGGTGGGTATGGTTACTGATAGCGATGGTTCAATTGAATCTGTCGGTGTAGATTGTGGTTCTCTTGGCTTAAAACAATTAACATATGAACAATTGCTAGTTCAGGGAGATTATGTAATCTATATCCCAAGATGGAGATTAGATGCTCAAAAATTACTGAGACAGAAAAACCTTACATTAAAGAGAATAAAGGCTCTTCAAGATATAGTTAGTGAAAATGATCAAATGAAAGGCGATGCCGAACTCGTTCATATGAAATATGAAAAAAGGTTGCATGCAATTGAGGAGGATGAAAAATCTATTAATGAGAAATTGCAAGCGAGATTGAATGAATTAGAAGCAGAAAGTAAAAGCATCAAAGCAGTATTATTTGATGCGAAATTGCAATATAGGAGTAACGAGATTACAGAGGAAATCTATCAGCAAATTAGCATTTATACAAATGAATTACTAGAGCATATTAACCTCGAAAGGGCTGAAATCAATAACGTTAAGGCAAAGCTCTCAAAACAGACCTTGGAAAATATTGCTTCCACACCGTCAAATATTACAATAACAACTCAAGGCTTAACCGCTGCTGCGGAATCTACCTCACAAGAGGAGGGTGCTAAACAAAATGTAATGATGCCCCAAATTGTAGCTTCAAATACTCCTGCTGAGGAGAAAGTTGCTGTAACCCATGATAATAATTCAGAAACAGAAACAAACTGGTTGAACCAAGTAATTTCAAACGAATAAACTCCTAAACCTTTTCCTTTTCGAACGAATAGACTCGGCTCAGTAGAAATCATCAACAATAAAAAAATTAGTCATCCTATGCATGTTGTAAGCAGAATAAGATGCTCCTGCCAGACTGTGAAAATGTGGTTGCTCTTCCTATGAATGAAAAGTAGTAGTAGCATTCTGACATTCTTCAGGATACGCAACATAGTATGTGCCAGTTTGACATACTTTGATTCTTTCACCACATGTATGGTATGACCACATTACATAGCTTTTATCTTATCAAGAAGAAATGGTTTCGACAGAGCCAATAGACTCTTATTATTTTTAGAAAATATGAGAAAAAGAATCAGCTTATTACCTTTCTTGCTTCGCAGAGGTTTGTAAAAGCTCACCTATCTCATTGTGCATCTTTAGAAAGTTTAATCCTTTCTCAGTAGTTTTGTATGTCTGGGAGCCCTCTAGATACTCTAATAAGTTGTTTTCAATAAGTACAGAAAGATATTCCCTTAACTGTGCGTAACTAAGAAATGCTTTATACATAATTTTAGTTTTGGTTGCTCCACCATTTGCTGCCTCTAAGATCATTGCTACTATTTCTGTTCTACTTCTGTATTTCACATTTTAATTACACTGGATTTATTTATTTAATATATTGATACATTTTACTATAATAAACTTATATATTGACTATACAGATTACTAAAATCGTATGGATCTAGTCTCTTCATGTTATTTGGGTTATGACCTAACTTGCTGCCTTAGAACCTTAAGCAAATATTAAATGACAGAAGTTACTAAAAGCACCACGTTTAGGACGCCTAGAATGGTCGGTCACTAGTAACTTCTGTTTAAGTGAGTCTGATTCGCTTTGACCTTTTTCTCAGACCTTTAAAGTCATAGACTCATTTAGCTCAGTGGAACCTCCTGCATGTCAGGCTTTAACGTTTCATCCGACGAAAATTAACACCTCTTTGGTTAGGGAAATCTGACGATAAGTTAACGGAACCAGCAATAGCTACAATTAAATAATACAAAATTCTTTCTTTTTGTGTTATTCCTGTATTTATAATAAATTACTTATTAGATATGCCAATATCCAAAACATGTTACTTTAGTGTTTAAATCCATAATGCTTTTAAAATTATCCTTGCTCTACTATATGGATGTCTGATCCAAATTTTATTAAAAGTGTTTATGGGGAAAGTGAAAAGATAACACTGGAAGGAAAAAAACTCAATAAACTAAGAGGACAAGCATCAGAAAATTTTGAGAAGTTCTGGGCAGAGCAGGCAAGAAATTTATTCTGGTTCAAAGAATGGGATAACATACTTAACTGGAATCATCCATTCGCAAAATGGTTTGTTGGAGGTCGATTGAATGCATCTGTCAATTGCCTTGATAGACATATAAATTCTGATGTAAAAAATAAGGTAGCGATAATCTGGGAAGGTGAAAGCGGTGAATATAGATCGATTACGTATTATGAATTATATCGTTCTGTTAACAAATTTGCAAATGCCCTGAAAAACCTTGGAGTCAAAAAAGGTGATCGTGTTACAATTTATCTTCCTATGATTCCTGAGCTTCCAATAGCAATGCTAGCATGTTCAAGAATTGGTGCGATACATGTTGTTGTTTTCTCTGGTTTCAGTGTTCAGGCATTATCTGATAGGATTAATAACTCAAAATCTAAAATTATTATAACTTCCGATGGCGGATTTAGAAGAGGAAAACTTGTAGAACTAAAAAGAATTGTAGATGAGACTATTCTCTCTATACCTTCAATAGATCACATAGTTGTTTTGAAAAGGGCCTCAAATGATGTCGTGATGGGATCAAAAGATTTATGGTGGCATGACATAATTGAAAATGTATCGCCATATTGCGAACCAGAGGCTGTGGACAGTACACATCCACTATTTATTCTTTACACTTCTGGTACTACCGGTAAACCAAAAGGTGTGTTGCATAGCACAGGTGGATATCTGACACATCTTTATGCAACCGCTAAATGGGTTTTTGATTTTAAAAAGGAAGACGTTTTCTTTTGTACCGCTGATATTGGATGGGTTACTGGTCATAGTTATATTGTTTATGCCCCACTGTTGCATGGGATCACTGAGATAATGTATGAAGGAACCCCAGATTATCCAAAACCGGATAGATATTGGTCAATAGTTGAGAAGCATGGTGCAACAATATTGTATACCACTCCTACAGCTCTTCGAATGTATATGAAACATGGAAATGCCATCCCAAATTCATTTGATCTATCTTCACTACGTTTATTGGGGACTGTGGGTGAGCCAATTAACCCGGAAGTATGGCTGTGGTATTTCAAAACTATTGGAAAGGAAAATTGTCCTATCATAGATACATGGTGGCAAACTGAAACAGGCGGGATCATGGTGAGTGCATGTACTGGAGTTGAATCAATTTCTATGAAACCCGGTTCTGGAGCCTTCCCGGTACCTGGGATAGATGCTGCTATTGTTGATGAAGATGGAAAACCTGTATCTTCATGCACAAAAGGGTATCTCGTGATTAAAAGACCATGGCCTGGAATGTTGATGACGCTTTGGGAAGATGATGAAAAATATCAAAACACTTACTGGAAAAAATTCAAAGATGTGTATTATGCAGGTGATTACGCATTATATGATAATGATGGCTATCTGTGGTTTCTTGGTAGGTCAGATGATGTACTCAAAGTAGCGGGACACAGACTTGGTACAGTAGAACTAGAAAGTGCATTTGTATCGCATAAAGCTATTGCAGAGGCTGCAGTAACCGGCAGAGTTAATCAGAATAAGGGAGAATCAATAATTGTATTTTTGGTACCTCGCGCAGGCTTCACTAAATCTGATAATCTACGTAAGGAACTTGTTGATCATATTAGAGCAACGATAGGACCAATCGCATCACCTGATGAAATTTACTTTGTAAACAAATTACCTAAAACTAGAAGTGGTAAAATAATGCGAAGATTGCTAAAATCGATAGCTAGCGGAGAGGCAATTGGTGATGTAACTACACTTGAAGATGGTACGTCAATAGAAGAAGTAAGACAAGCCTATGCCAATTTGCACAATAGTTGATACTAATTAGTATTCAACTATTTCGTAAGATGTTCTGTTTCTCCTGTTTACAAATAAGGATCCAATACATATTAGTTATATTATTAGATCGAAATTACAGTCATCTTTGATTCATTCGTAATTTTATGCCCTTCTATAAATCCCGATGTTGCAGCAATCACATATTTGGCGGGCTTTGTATTCTTATAAGTACAGCTAAATGCATCGAAGGCGTTTTTACATGGAGATACATTTTTTACCATATACACCACATTTCCACTCTCATCAAACCAAATCAAATCAAGGTTATATTCAATATTTAAAAGCCACAAAGAATACAAGTCAGGTTTATTATAAATTAGGATCATTGCAGTATTCAATGGTAGTCTTTCCTCTCTGAACATAAGCCATCTTTGTTTTTCTGCGTCAGATTTTGCAATTTCAACTTTAATTAAATCGTTATTTATCCGTACTTCCCCTTGTGCAAATTCTAAACGTCTATTTTTAATTTCAGGCGGAACAAAGGTAAGACCAAAAGCTCCTACGATAACTGCTATAATAATCAACGGTATTAGAAGGGCTATTTTGCGAACCATGCCATCAATCACAAAATAGGCTTGCTGAAAATTTGAACTTTACTGATTATCACTTTATTGCCTATTACTCTTGGTATTGCTCTAAGTCGCTAGCTTCAGTGTACGTTTGACTATCCGCATTGAAGGTAATGGGAACTGCATCCTCTGAGGGTTCTTTATTTGATTTTATATCCAATAATGTACTTCCACCATCTTAATCAGCTAATGCATAAGAAAAATTAAGTTACATTATCTTTTCAGATGCTCATACATATCATCAATATCGGCTTTAACATGTTTATCCTTGCAAGGATAATAGAAAATTCCAAAAATCCGATTTCATATACTCTATTACGAGTATAATGTCCAATAAATCCCAGTTTATAATGAAAGGTGCATATAAGGAATAAGAGGAATAAAACAGTTCAATATTTAGACAAAGTTTATGGAATTCGAAAAATGAAAAGG
>DATDNG010000203.1:0-13687 GCA_036518375.1 Nitrososphaeraceae archaeon
TGCACCTCTAGCTTTGATCTCGTGTGCACTTGAGATAGTATCATTGAATGTTGCGTCTAATGGATTAATTACTACTACTATGGTGTTCTTATCTATTAGTGCTAGTGGCCCATGTTTCAATTCACCTGCTGCAATACCCTCTGCGTGTATATATGCGAGTTCTTTTATTTTCAATGCGCCTTCAAGAGCGATAGGATAATGCAACGATCTTCCTAAAATATAGATGTCCTTTACGTCATCCATTATATCTACTATATTGGCAATATTATTCTCTGCAGCAAGGATAAGATTCAGCGCTGTCATAAGTTCGTTTTTGTTCGCCGCAATCCCAACGCAACCATCGCACAACCTATCTGTAACGTTATAAAGAACCGATAGTTGTCCTGTAAAACTTTTTGTGGCTGCAACTCCAATTTCAGGTCCGCAATTTACATTGAGAAAGGAATCACTAATTCGAGCCAATGATGAAGTTGGAACATTTACTACAGAAAGTATCTTTGCTCCCTTTTGTTTAGCTGCTTTAACAGATTGCAATACATCGGCTGTTTCTCCACTCTGGGAAATCGCGATTAGCGCTGAAGTTTCATCAATAGAATCTAATGTGATGTATTGAAATTCACTTGACATAATAGTCTCAGATCTGATTTTAGCAAATTTGCCAAAGATGTGCTTTAGAATTAGAGCAGAATGATAGCTTGTTCCACTTCCTGTGATGTATATGCTTTTAGCATTGGCCAGAAAATTGCAAAATGTCCCTATTTTTTCCTTATCATCACTTATTCCTTTGATTATGGTATGGACTTGTTCATGGATCTCTTTCAAAGTGTGATGAGCATAGGCACCCTTTTCTGCAGCTCCTAGTTCCCAAGCTACCTGAGTAGTAGGCCGTTTAATAGAAAAACCTTCGAAGTCAAATAATTCTAATTTTCCTTCATTAATAATTGCAATGTCTTTATTATCTAGAAAAATAGCTTTATCTGTATATTTCAGAAAGCCAAGGATGTCACTTGATATGAAATATCCGTTATCTGTTATCCCGATTATTAATGGCTCATCAAACCTTGCACCGCTGATGGTACCTTCTTCAAAGACAGCGACGAAGGCATAACTTCCTTTAAGCCTTTTACAGGTTTCAATCATCGCTTGTTTTATACTCCTTTCCCTTGAATAATAATCTTCGAGCAAGTGTGCTATGACTTCGCTATCTGTTTGGCTTCTAAATCTGTGACCAAGAAGAATTAATTCCTCTTTTAATGCATCGTAGTTTTCGATAATTCCATTATGAACAACCGCAATATCTTTTGTGCAAGCTGAATGTGGATGTGCGTTATTGCCAGTTACTCCACCATGTGTGGCCCATCTAGTATGCCCAATCCCCATTAGTCCTGGCATTCTTACTAACTCAAGGGATTTGTTTACTTCTGCTACTTTGCCTACTCCTTTTCGCACAAGAATTTTGCCATCAGTAATCGTGGCAATCCCCACACTGTCATATCCTCTATACTCCATCCTTTTAAGACTGTCAATTAGTAAGGGAGCTGCAAGCGATTTTCCTTTATATCCTATGATAGAACACACGAATAACAAAGAATCACAGATCTTAAAACCTTTATCAAAATTCTGATATACCGTTATAATATTATTTTATGCACATGTATCTGAAAGGGTAAGAAGAGGTAAACAAGTTCTCTTACCGGTAAATAACAATATATAACTGCTAGCCTCATTACTCGCACTTGCAAGAAAAGACAATAGTATATGATGTAAATGGCAAAATCTTTGGCAAAAAAATGATCGTCTTTGATGATGTGAAAGATATACGTGTTCTCTCTAACCCTTTAGCCTGGAGAATAATGGAGTTATTATCATATAGGCCTATGTATCCTGCAGAAATCGCAAAAAATCTACAGGTTTATGAGCAAAGTGTATATTATTATGTTCGCAAGCTATTAGCGAGTGGCGCAATAGAAGAAGTCACAACTAATCTAGTTAAGGGCGGCACTGCCAGACTTTATCGCCCCTCAAGTCCATCATTTGGTATTGAAATGAATTGGGGAGAAAAACAATTAGATTTTCAGGCAAACATTCAAAAGAAACACCAGCACGCTCATAAATTTTTTGGTAATTATATTGTAAATAATTCATTCCACGGCCTCATAATAGTAGGTGCGCCGGATCCACATGGACCATACAGATCGTCTGCAAGAGACGGACACTATGCCATACATTTGGCATTTTTCTTAGGAACGCTTGGAGAGATTTCAACTGAGTTCATAGTAAAGTTGGATGCTGATGCAAAAGCAGAAAAAGTTCTTGATCGTAGTAATTTGATTTCAATTGGTGGTCCGGGCACAAATATCGTAACAGCGCACTTTAACAAATACTTGCCAATAAAATTCAATGAAGCAAATTTTTGGTCAGGTTTAGTCGACAAAGCCGGCAACCTCTACAACTCAAATAACCATGGTTTGATTGCAAGAATAAAAAACCCATATAATAATAATGGAACTGTAATTGTAATTGCCGGCGTAAGATCTCTGGGGACTAAATCCGCAGTTATTGCTCTGACAAACTATAGCGAGGAGATTTTAAAAAATTATCATAATCAAGAGGAATGGGCCTTAATAGTGCAGGGATTTGATATGAACTCTGATGGGAAAATCGACCATGTAGACATTATGTCAGTAGCATAGATCTAAGAATGCATTTGCGTTTGGGAAGCAACCACTGCTGTATGTAATAGAATAGATGGTTCTTCTTCCCGCCTTACTAGATACCCTGGAATATTCACAATTCTGTCGCCCAAGGAAACTTGTCCGTGAACCACAATTTGCCGTGCCTGATGAGGCGACTTTGTACCTCCCTTCTTCATTACTATTGTTTGAAGCCTACGCTCAAGGAGATCTTCAATCTTCAGATTCAAAACGTCGTCGAGGGTTGCTGATCCATTTACAAGCCCAAGTCTGTTTAAGAAGCCTAGCAATTGTGTTTCTTTCTCAGCCCTTAGCTCTGATGGGAGTGCCAGTAATGCTCTTGATTGGTTTCTGAATCTAGCAACCTCTGATTGCGCTTTCCACAACTCGCGTTTATTTCGTAATCCATATGAGCCAATAATATAAAGTTCAGCATTAAGCTGATCTGCGGTCCATATTCTTCTTGGTCTATGAAATGTCTTTTTTGATTTACGAGGATCGCCCATTCACACTTCGCTCCAATTACCTCTTGACTGCCTATTTTGAAGATGGTTCGGCAGTTTTAGATGGCTCTGTTACAGGTGTTTGGGCTGTTGTCACACTAGATGCGGCTGCAGGTGACGGGCCTCCTGGCATAGGCTTGCCCGTCTTCTTGACTCCTACTGCTCCTCCTCTTCTCCCCGTTGTTCGAGTACATTGGCCTCTTACCCTCAGACCAAACATGTGTCTATAACCACGCCAACTCATTACATTCTTTTCACGATCAATGTCATTTGAGATTGCAAAGTCAAGATCAGAAGTAATGAGGTGCTGATCAGAACCCGTATCCATGTCCTTTCTTCTGTTTACATACCAGTATGGCATCCCTGACCTTGATGGATTTTTAATAGCTGCCTCAATGTCTGATAGCTCTTTATCTGTTAAAAACCCTACCCGGATATTCGGGCTTATGTTTAAAGACTGTAGCAAAACTTGAGCAAAATTATAACCAATCCCTTTGATTTCACTTAATGCAACAATCAATTTCTTGCTTCCTATAATGTCTTTACCGGCGATTCTAAGAATGTGTTTATAATCTGACGCGGACAAACTAAAGACTAAAATTAACTTCCGCAATAAAAACCATGCTGGATTTATCATATTTGATCCTGATGAACAATCAAAATATATCACAATAATTCATCATTAACCTATCCATAGAGAAGACTCGTTTATATTTACGAATATTATAACCATGTGAAAGAAGTAAATGATTCGACTTTTTGGGTTTGTGAAGACGTCAACCTCACATAAATCTATGTAGAAGCTGCAATAATCCCTACACGTATTACTTGACTTTTAATTGAAATGTTTAAATTCATGAAACAGTACGCGAACTACATATTATATGAGTTCAAAACATATAGAAGATATTGTACACCGCTCATATAATCTAAAGCCAAAATATACAGAAATATTACCCGGTGTTCCTGAGGATTATAAAGAGATCAAAACATTAGGGGATCTACTACAGATCAATTATAAACATATTTCAGTTGAAGAACAAATACGTGGGAATCTTATAGCAAAAATGAAAAATGGCGAGCACCCATATTCAGGTATTATTGGATATGATGACGATGTTATTCCCGCAATAAATAGAGCTATTTTATCAGGTCATGATATTCTTTTTGTGGGACAGATCGGACAGGCAAAAACAAAAGTTGCCGAATCAATTGCAAAGAATCTTCTTTCGTTGATTCCTGTGGTCAGAGGGACCATGACAAATGATATTCCAAGTTCGATTCCTAAAGAACAACTTATAGACCTACTAAATGATTCGGAAGTATTTCACACTTATCCTGAATTTGCTGTTTCTAAAGAATGCGAAGATATTATAAGTAATAATAAATTGGAAACAAAGATCGATTGGAAAAGTGGAATACAAAGATATAGGTATCTACTTGCTACACCTGATATCTCAGTGAAAGATCTTGTAGGTCAAATTGATGCAATTAAAATTGCCAAGAAAGGCGTTGAGTTGTATAGTATTGAATCTTATTCTCCTGGTCAATTGTTACAAGCCCGTCATGGAATTCTATGTATTGACGAGTTGCCGGTACTCGATCCACGAAAACAGGTAGCATTGCTAAGTGTTCTGCAGGAAGGAAAGTTCACGACAGGCTCTTATCCTGTAGTTTTCAAGCCAGATGTAAAAATTATTGCAACATCAAATCCAATAGACTACACACATTCTGGCAAGATTATCGAACCTTTGTTTGATAGACTGAGAAGTCATATAAATACTCACTATCCAAAGAATACTTTTGACGAGATGCTCATCATAGTTCAGGAAGCACGAATTGTTGATACCAAAAATGTCTTTGTACCAGTTTTCATCCTAAAATCCATAGCTAAGATTACGCATTTAGCTAGAAATCATCAAGATATTAATCAGGATAAAGGCGTAAGTGTTAGAATGGCGGTCCACTCTTTGGAACTTTTGATAGGTGAAGCAGAACGAACTAGATCCATATTACATTATGTAAATGCGGTGCCCCGATTTTGTGATATCCATAGCATCCATCAGTCGTCTAAGTTCGAGTTATCTGAATTAGAAGATAACCGCCAAAATAGGATAAACATACTCGATTCAATAATCAGCAGGGCAATAAAGGAAGTTTCACTTGAATATGTCGAAAGGCTATCTTCTGAGCAAATAACGAAATTGAAAAGCGAATTTGCAAAAAACAAAACCTTTCTTGTATCTCAGATGATGCTAGGTGGCAAGAAATGTGATTCTGGCGACTACGAATCACAATTAATAAAGTTCCCCAGCCTAAAACAAGTGTTATATGAAACTATAGAATATATCAAAGAAGAACAAAATAATCTTGTAAATAAAGCAAATCAACTTGGGATAAAAACCGAAAATATATGTATAACACAAGACTTAAATGGAGAATTTTTTGCATCGGTTACTGAAGTAGTTCTAGAGGGTTTAAGATGGATTCAACCTCCATTGCTAGATAAAAAGGATAACAATAGATATGAACTCGTTTAGCAATAATACTCTTGGCACAAAAGGGTTTGTTTATTTTCCCTGTGAGGATTTAGAGGATCACAATAGAAGAGAGGAACAAGAAGATCAAAATATATCTAACGACATGTTAGACAAATTATTAAAAACTATTGGTAGAGAAGTGCTGAGAGAAAAGATTCCAAGTCTGCAAGAACTTGAACAATCGTTACAGGATATCTCGACATCACATGATAGCAATAATGAAAGCCATAACCAACAACAGGAAAGAAATCAAAGTGCGAAAGTTACAGGAATACCAAGTAGGATTTCTGCTTCACAGCCCATAATAAGACATCTTATGCAAAAAGGATATCTTAAAGACTCGCAAAAATGGCTTAGCTCAAAGGGTTTCATAACTATCGGTGGAAAAATTTTAAATGATGTAATGAAGGCTTTGAAAGCTGGTGATTTTGGAGCTCATAATACTAACACCATTGGATACGGCTCTGTTACATTAGACACTAACAAGAAATATGAACCCGGAGATGATATTAGACTTCTTGATGTTCCAAATTCTTTGCTAAATGCTATTCAAAGGGTAGCAAAGAAAAGCAAGCAAATTGAAATCCCCTTAAAAATCGACGTAGAGGATTTGCAAGAATATGAAACAATGCGAGATGTTACAGTTGCATTAGTCTACTGCATCGACTTAAGCTCAACTATGCGTTATTCTTCTATGTCTGGAGATATGAGCAGAATTGAAGCAGCCAAAAGAGCCCTCTGGAGTCTATTTCTATTAAATCGGAGATATTTCCCGTCAGATTCAATCTACGTTGTTGGCTTTGGAGCTTTGGCATCAAAGGTTGCTCCCTATGATATTCCATATCTAAAGACATTTGAACCAGGTTCTGATTTTTTACATTATACAAATTATCAATCAGCGTTTCGGCTGAGTAATAAAATCCTCCAAACTCATAGTGCAACAAATAAACGAATAGTCTTGATAACTGACGGCCATCCGAGTGCTTGCTTTATAGATAATAAGAAGGAGCAGGATGAAATTCTGTCTCAAAGACCGTATTCTCATTTTTATATTGCAGATAAAGAAACTCTGCACTATTTCAAAGAAAATCAGGATATGAGCCTTGACATCACATCAGGAGAAGTAGTGTACCTATGTTATCGCTATAAGCATGTGGATCAATATATTGGAGAAAGAACAATTCGAGAAGCGAGAAAATGCCATAGGCTAGGAATTGAAATTGACACAATTATGATAAGTGAAGAAGATTCATTGCTAGGTTATGTAAATGAAATGGAAAAGCATGTGAAAGGTAGATCATATTATATTAATCCAGGAATAATCGATAGGGTGCTCCTCACGGACTATTTGAGCAACAAAAAAAAGACCATTCGATCTCGTACCTAGCAATCAGTTTCAACCCTATACAAGAGTAAATATTGATTTAGCGTTACTTCTTGAAGGCGGACATATCATTATATTATTATATTATAAGTTATAACAGGATTAGAATAGAAGATGATGCTTGAGGTTGATTACCTTGACTGGAATAATGCCCTTGGTGTATTAAGCAAGGCATACCAAACAGGATTGTTTGCTTTGATAATAGGTCCAAAAGGAACTGGCAAAACAACCTTGGTAAGGAAATTTGCATCCCAAATGAAAAAAGAATTATACTCTGTAAACTTCAGTCTTCGTACAAGAGAATCTCACTTAATTGGAACAAAAACTCTTGATAAAGGAGAAATTAGCTTTGTAGAGGGTATCCTTGTAAAGTCCATGCGTGATGCTGGTATGCTATACCTTGATGAGCTAAACGCAGCGGAAGCAGATGTCTTGTTAAGACTAGATGAAGCATTAGATGATCGAAGACAATTAGTCCTTAAAGAGGCTGAAGGTCAGCTCGTTAATGCGGCTTCAGATTGGTTTGTAATTGCTACAATCAATCCATTGTCGCATGTCGGAACAAAGGAGTTGCCTCCACAACTCCTGAGCAGATTTCCTATTAGACTAAGATTAGACTATCCCCCAGAAGAAGTAGAGCTTCAGATCATTAATCGACACACAGAAGTAGATAACTCAAAACTAAACGATGTAAAACGTGCTATTAAGCTTGCAAAGAATTTGAGAGATGCAGCAGCTTTAGAAGAACTATACTATAGTCCTAGTTTGAGAGAAACAATCGCTTTTGCAAAATTGCTCAATACAGGTATTAAGAGCAATCAGGCAGCGGAAATTGTATATGCAAATGTATATGATCAATGGGGTGAGGTAGAATATCGAAAGGTTATGGACATGATAACATCTCTTTTTGGTGACTAGTGTATATTGGAAGAGTATAGATCATCTGGCATGATTATGCGAAATGATGTCTTGCTGGACATCGCGACCTTTCTGGCGAGAAGGTGGTCCGGTAATTCTAAGATTGTGATCGTTCTGTCAGAAGATAAAATTCCTGTATCTAAACCTGACAAAAACCAAATCATACTTCCTATTATCAATTACTATCTTGGAACTGATTTTCAAAAATATCGGCAATGGCGTGTTGCACTATGGTATGAATCAATGAGGATGCATTATTCAACAAAGGTACTAAGTTATGATCACGCATTTGGATTACTGCTTAATACTATTGAAACTAAGCGTGTTGAGTTTCTTGGGTTTCGTGAATGGGAAGGTATGATAAAGGAGATTATTTTCAACGAGAGTATCTCTTGGCTATCACGTCCTCTTCTGAATTCGCTTTATGGAAGGTACAAGGTTGTCGAAGCATTTTCACAATACTTTCTGACAGGATACCTAAAAGGTGAAGTATTTGGAAGCGAATTTGATAGGGTGAAGAAGGCGTCTGATTTCGCGAATGAGTTAATTGAGGAGGCAATTAAAAACGGTTATTCCACTAATTGGATTGAACAACATATTCCCAGGCTAATCAAAATGCTTGAAATAGATCCTCTAATGTCTATTCCCATTATTGCTCCAAGGACTAGACTGGGTATGTCAATTAACCAAAGTGATTTGTTAAAGCAGATCGAAAAAGTAGTCATTGCCAAACACAAATACGATGACATTGACAAGGCAACAAAAAACATTATTGAAGGAAATGACGTATTGAGAGAATTTGAAACCCTTGTAAAGGAAAGTAAAAAAACGGAAAATAAGGGATACGAAAGCCTAGAAAACCTTGGTTTAAGTATTCCTGAAAGAATGGATTTGGATGAAACACAAATTTATGATATCGATTTAATTCGAAAAATAAAGGCAGCATTTAGAGATTGGAGAACTGGCTGGATAGAACGGCATGATAAAACTGGCGAGGAATTTGACCCTGAGAGTTATACTGAATCACTGCCAAAACCATTTTTGACAGACTTTAAACTTTCGATTAAAACAAAAGTTACAATTTTGCTGGATCACTCTAGTAGTATCGAAGATGTCGAATTAGAATACAAACAGGCAACAATTGCTCTCTGTGAAGCGTTGCATTACCTTGCAATAAAATTTGCAGTTTATGCTTTTAATACGGAAGCAAGACAAGTAAAATGCTGGATAGTAAAACCTCCAAACGTAAAATGGTCATTAATTAGCGCGAGAAGATTGGTGCAGATAAAGGCAAGTGGTGGGACTCCACTTGCGGAAATATATGGTTTACTAATTCCCGTCACAAAGTCATTCAAGCCAGATATCATGGTCACATTAACTGATGGCGAACCATCCGATTTTGAGGCAGTTCGTGAAATGGTCCTGACATATAGAAAGATGGGAATAAAAATGGTGGCACTTGGGGTGGGTAGAAATTTAAATGATTCTGTGGGTATAACTCATAATCTAAAGTACTTAAACTATGAGAAAACAGTTGCTGTCAGTAGGTTACAAGATATGCCTAAAAAAGTCATAAATATGCTACGAGCCTAACTTTTTGATTATTATAAGACTTCCTTTTAACAAAATTAGTATTAAATTGGTCAGACAAAGACAGGCGATAGGAATCTTAGGTATGTTTTTTGCAATAACTGGTGGTGTTGCTTGGTTTTTTCAACAGACACTTTTCGCAGTAATGCTATGGGGTGTCGCAGGAATAATACTATTTAAACTGAATAAACGAAAAACAAGAACAAGATCAAAGAAGTAATTAAAAGATAAGAAGGAGTAGTAATGTATGCTTTATTCTAAGATTTCTTGTGGCATAAGTACATATCAATATCTTTAGCCTGGTTATTCTCCCAGTGTCTAATATTTTTCTCAAATGGCTCATAAAGGAAAGATCCTATTCTACATATACAACTCTTCTATTTTATGATAACTCGCTGTTTTTAACATTTGTTAAAAGCACTAAATCGTTAGTTCAGGGTTTTCTTTCTTAACTTTTTCCCAATCAGATAGAAATGCTACAAGACCTTTATCAGTAAGAGGGTGCATTAGCATTTTTCCTAAGATTTCTGGAGGAAGCGTGACTACATCTGCTCCAACTTTCCCCGCCTCTGTAACATGAACAGGATGTCTTATACTTGCGACAAGAACTTGCGTTCTAAATTCATAATTTCTAAATATCTGTACAATTTCTTTAATAAGCAACATCCCTTCGTTTCCTATATCATCTAATCTTCCGATAAATGGACTTACGTATGACGCGCCTGCCTTTGCTGCCAGAATTGCCTGATTTGCAGAGAAAACAAGTGTAACATTGGTTTCAATTCCCTCTTCTTTTAGCTTTTTGACTGCTTTCATACCAT
Organism: Nitrososphaeraceae archaeon; assembly: GCA_036518375.1. Lineage (GTDB taxonomy): Archaea > Thermoproteota > Nitrososphaeria > Nitrososphaerales > Nitrososphaeraceae > Nitrososphaera_A. The sequence continues at coordinate 10,450 of DATDNG010000203.1, forward strand.
CAGGAATCATTGGAATTTTTACAATGACGTTTTGCCCATATTTCTTTAACTTATGGGCTTCCTCTAATATCTCATCAAATTTCGTGGCTATAACTTCTAAACTTACTGGCCCATTTACAATTCTAACAATTTCCTGCATTATTTCCGCTGGATTCCTTTTCTCCTTTGAGAGAAGGGTAGGATTAGTTGTAATACCGTCCACGATCCCCATATCATTGTATAGCTTAATGGCCTCAAGATTAGCAGTATCGAGAAATATTTTCATCTTTTGCTTCTACCTCTTGCCTCCACTACTGCTCTAGCTATTTCCGTAGACGTTAACCCGTACTTTTCAAGAAGTGCTTCAATCTCTTCATCCCTAGCAGATTCCCCGAATGTATCATGAATGCCTATGCGCTTAATCGGGACAGGATAACTCTCAGTGGATGCTTCAGCTACAGCTCCTCCAAGTCCTCCAATAACATTGTGTTCTTCAGCGGTCGCGATAGCTCCAGTTTCTCTGCCACATTTTTCCACTAGATCTGTATCAATAGGTTTGATCGAAAACATATCTACAACTCGACATGAAATACTTTCATTTCGTTTCAAGATATCCGCTGCCTCCAACGATCTTGTTACCATTAATCCACATGATATAATTGTTGCATCTGATCCGTCACGTAAAATATTTCCTTTCCCTATTTTGAATAATGATTCTTCTGCATAAAGGATGTCGCTAGAGGGTCTTGCAAGTCTAACATAAAATGGACCAGGCGTTTGCACTATTGATTTTATCAAGTGCTTCACTGAAACTGCATCCGCAGGTACAATTACTCGAATGTTTGGAATTGATCGCATAGTCGAGAAATCTTCAATTTGCTGATGTGATGCTCCGTCAGGGCCTACAGTCAAGCCAGCGTGTGAGACAACAAGCTTTACATTGAGATTTGGATAACATATGGCATTGCGAATTTGATCCAAACATCTACCTGGAAGAAAAGCTGCATACGTGCTGGCAAATGCAATTTTACCAGCTATTGCTAATCCAGCCGCTATGGAAACAAGGTTCGCTTCTGCAATTCCTACATTAAACATTCTATCAGGATATTTGTCGCCAAATTTCTTGGTCTTAAGAGAATCTGTTGTATCAGCTCCAACACAAACTACTTCTTTGTATATTCGACCTAACTCTACTAACGTATCTCCGTAGACTCCTCTCATATCGGCTGTCTTTTTCTCACTACTCAATTGCATGAAGTTCGCCTTCTATATCTAGCTCAGTTGCTAGAGGAATCAATATATGTCTACGTATCTTTATCCACTCGGATCTTATTCCAATCGCACTTGCATGTTCTATAAGTCTCCTCTCTAACGCTACATTCGCTTTATGTCTCAATTGGATAATCGCACCATGAATGTCTGAACTTCCGTATACTGCGTTGCCTGCAACCAGTATTCTAGCACCCGCGTCATAGACCTGCTGCAAGGTAGTATCATCAATGCCGCCATCAGCTTCAATATATCCCTTGAACCCGTGCTCTCGGAGCTTTTTGTTTATCATTACCATTTTCGGCAAGATTTCTGGAATAAATTTTTGTCCTGCAAAACCTGGATTTACGGACATTATTATTACAACATCAATATTTTCTGTATATGAATAAATCCAATTTGGAATATCTGTAGAAGGATTAATTGCAATCCCTGGGCTAATTCCTTTGGATAGTAATGATTTCATTATAGAGACAAACTCGCTTTCATCACAAGCCTCTGCATGAACTGTAATAATATCAGATCCAGCTTCAATATAGTATTGTATATGTTTTAATGGATTCTCAATCATAAGATGAACATCAAATGGGAGGCTAGTGATATGACGTAGTTTTCTAATTGTGTCTGCAGAGAACGTTGTGTTTGGTACAAATCTTCCATCCATAACATCTAGATGTACAAGATCTGCTCCGCCGCGCTCTGCCTTTCTAATCTTTTCATCGTAATTTTCGCGCTCTCCAGCAATAATCGATGGTGCAATCAAACATTCACTTTCAAGTTCTTCCAATAATATCGGGGTATGTTTTCTTGGGGGAGCCTTGCCATGCCATTGGGGATTATTCGTCATATGCTTGATGCCATTACCCTTGATAGTATTAGCTATGATTAAAGTGGGTTTGTCTTCTACTTGCTTTGCCTTGTTAAGAGCATCTATGACTTGTTCAACCTTATGACCATCGATCTCAATTACATTCCAATTGAATGCCAACCATTTGTCACGCATTGGATCAAGAGGCATGATATCCTCAGTGAAACCGTCTTGTTGGATACGGTTGCGGTCTAATATTGCAATAAGATTGTCTAATTTGAATTTAGAAGCAGCCATTGCTGCTTCCCAAACTTGACCTTCATTTGATTCTCCATCACCAATCAAAACGTACACACGGTTATTTTTGCCATCACGTTTATGGGCAATTGCGATGCCTATGGACACAGATAAACCTATACCCTCAGAGCCTCCTGAATATTCAATTCCTGGTACGCTATGCTGTTTTTGCTCTTCTGAATATCTCACAGGGTGGCCCTGGAGCCTACTACCAATCTTTCTCAAAGTCTTTATTTCGTCAATGGGGAAGTAACCTGCAACTGCTAATGTGGCATAATATCCTGGTGCTGAGTGTGCTTTCGAATCTACGAAATAGTCTCTTTCTCCCCAATCCGGTTTTAACGAATCGTGTTTAATTCTCCTAAAGTATAAGGTACCCATAATTTCTGCTGCTGATAACGATGCACCAGGGTGACCTGAACCTGCTTCTGCGATGCCTTGAATTGCTAGCATACGTACATCTCGTATTTTCCTTTTCAAGTCCAGATATCTCATATTAAAAGTCATATAGACGACAATCGTCTGATATTTCTGATATCATTATATGAAAAAGTGAAGCAGGGAGGATAAAAACATATAGCTTTAATACAAACTTCATTTTCGGGTTGAATATTCCAAATAGTTAGTTATTACTATTGTTTAATACTAATGGTAAATTTTCCCGCGTTGCCTCTCTTACAAACATTTGTGTTATGTTTCAATTGTTAATTCTCAATGTTTCAGGCAATAATCATCTAAGAAAAAAATTATAGATTATAGATTGTGCAAAGGGCATTTGAAATATAGGTTAGTTATATCATTCCATGTATGTGTGGTTTAATTGTTAGAGACTTAATCGGTCAATCTCGTGTTGAAAAATATTGTCTTGCTCATATTCAATAGTTT
>DATDNG010000204.1:0-4937 GCA_036518375.1 Nitrososphaeraceae archaeon
TTTTACCTCATACTATTAATGTCATGGAAGGAGGAGAAGAAGAAGAACCTGGCTATGAGGTTAGCAAACAGGAATTTACAGCTTTTTTGGAAAATGAAGCCAAGTTACGTGTTGATGACTTTATAGACGGTGCAATCGAGATTGCAGAAGAGGTTCATTCAGGAGTAAAAAGGGAAGATGGTTTATCGCCATTTCTTGAAACACATACATTGCCAGTCACAATGGATGTAGTAAAACATTACAGATCTGTTAACCGCAATATTACTAGTGTTGAAATTGCTTCCTCGATTTTACATGATGTATTGGAGGACAATGATAGAATTCTTGATTGGTATCAAACAAAGGCATATGGCTTTGAGGCTTACCTGGTCTATAGATTTGGAAATAGAGTATATGAAATAGCTACCGATTTGAAAATTCGTCCTCTAGAAAATTATTCGGGTACAGAATATGAAGAGCGTCAACTAGCTAGGTTCCAAGAATATTGTAATATTCTTACATCTGCTGATTACGACGTAAAAGTTATCAAACTTGCTGACAGATTAAATAATATGAGATTTATCTCTCGCGTAGCTGAACACCCCAAGATAGCAAGGTATTTGAGGGAAGGAGAAGATTTTTTCCTAGCTTATACTATGCTTGATCCTAAAATGCCAGATTTCTACAAGAAAATTAGATTAGCATATGAAAAATTAAGAGAGTCATCCAAAAAGGTTCTTGCAACCTAAATAATAAATAAAGATGCAGTCCTAAGTGTATTCATTTATTAAGATATTGCAACCTAATTGTTTTTTGTATGGGGTTGATATTTATGTTAATATTTCCAAATTAGCCTACTTATGAAAGGCTCTGCAAAGAACCTCATGAAACCAGTTATTGCTATATATGTCATAAATGAGATTTGTAACATTTGGTACTAGTTTTCTTTCGCAAACCATTTAAAGGGTATAGTATGCGGAAGAAAGAAGGTAATGGTTTCACTTAATACTGCAGTCGTTATAAAGCTAGAGCCTGATTTTTCAGAAGGAAATGTTAGCTACAATTCAGATGGAACACTAAATAGAGCAGAGACTAAGAGTATCCTTGGGCCCCACAGTGCAGTAGCATCAAAGGCAGCATTTTATTCCAAAGTAAAGTTTGGTGCCCGTATTTCAGTTGGAACTATGGGTCCTCCAATTGCTGATTATGCTTTACAACAAGCTCAGTTAATTTGTGACGCAGATGAGTTACACCTTTATAGTGACAGAATATTCGCAGGCGCAGATACTCTGGCAACTGCTGAAGTATTGAAAACGGGTATAGGCAAAATGGAAGGGGGGAAAATGGATATTGTATTTTCAGGACACAGGGCTTCTGATGGTGAGACTGGTCAAACAGGTCCTCAGACAGCATGGAAGCTTGGTTATACATTTCTAGGCAATGTCATTGATTATGATATTGACCTTGAAAAGCGAACTGTCGTAGCAAAACGCTTGATCACCTTGCAAGGGTTTTATGATATAATAGAAGAAGTGGAGGCACCTCTCCCTGTATTTATTACAATTGATCCGTCATACAAGCCGACATTTAATACTGTTTCACAAAGGCTAGCATTTGTAAAGTATCAGAAAGAGGCAAATGAACGGGCCCAAAGTTATAAAAAATACTTAAAAGTTTTCAATGCTCAGCAGCTGGGCGTTGACCCAAAATTTGTTGGCCTTCCTGGCTCTCCTACAATCGTATACAAGGTAGAAAAGATTCCGAAAGCAAAAGCAAGCAGAAAAGCTGAAGTAGTGGACGCATCCGATCGTGGACAGATAAGAAAGGTCGTTACGAGGATACATGAAATTCTAGGGGGAATAGTAATTAAATGACTATGATCACAAGTGAAGGCAGTTACAGGAATTTATATGTAGTAATCGAGCATGAAGAAGGCAGGCCAATTCCGGTTAGCCTAGAAATGCTAGGTGAAGCTAGAAGACTCATGGATGATTTTAACAAAAAATATTCCTCAAACGAAAAAGTTGTTGCCGTTGTACTGGGAAATAATATTAGAAAGTTATGCGAAGAGTTGTTACTATATGGTGCAGATGCAGTAATTTATGCAGAAAGCCCAGAATTACAATATTCTAGAAATTTGATCGATACCAAGATAATCAGCCAGATTGCTATAAATAAAGAATGTGTGGCAAAGATTTCTCCAGACTATGTTGAACATTTTAAAAAGCCAAGATACATGTTTTTTGCCGCTGACAATATAGGTAGACATTTGTCTTCCACAGTACTTGCAGAGTTAGAATCTGGCCTTGCATCAGATATTAACAAACTTGTAATTGAAGATCTTGAGATCAAACATGAACACAAGACAAAAGGTCAGGCAATGACTTATGCAAAAACACTTGAAATGTATAGGCCTGATTTCTCAGGTTTTCTATGGACTACTATTCTATGTCTTGATAATCGAAATCCTGCCATAGAAAGAGAGTATCATCCCCAAGCATGCAGTATAATTCCTGGAGTATTCCAACCTCTTGTGCGTGATAGTACAAGAAGTGGAATAATTGTAGAATATATTCCAAAATTAGAAGAGCAAGACCTTAATGTAAAGATATTAAGTCGCAAAATTATCAAGAGTGCTGTTGACTTTGATATCCATAAGGCAATCATAAGTTTTGGCCGGGGAATTAAAGATTCACCAGAAGAAAATATTAAACTAATTGAACAACTAGCAAAGGAGTTGGATGCAGAGATCGGAATATCATTACCAATTTCAAAAAAACCGTATGTAGCAAGTGAAACAATAACGTCAAAGTACATGACTCCTGACAGAGTAATTGGGACCAGTGGCCGAAGAGTTAGCCCCTTGCTATACATTGCAGTTGGAATCAGTGGAGCGATGCAGCATATTGCAGGAATGAAGGAATCTGAGTTTGTCATTGCAATTAATCCTGATGAAAACTCGCCGATTAAAGATGACTGTGATCTTTTTATAAAAGGCAGAATGGAAGATGTAGTACCCATTCTAATTGAGGAATTAAGAAAACAAAAAATGGTCATGGAGGTTAGAAAGTAAAAATGGAGCGTTTTGATGTTGCTATAATTGGAGGAGGTTCATCTGGGTTAGCTGCTCTCAAGCAGTTATCAAATTTGGAAAAACAGGCTGTCCTGATTGATGCTGGGAAGACAATAGGCTCAAAAAACGTATCAGGTGGAATTCTTTATTCAAAGAAACCAAAAAATGGCAAGGTCTACAATGTTGAAGATGTCTATGGACATGGATTTGTATCGGATGCTCCTCTAGAAAGATTAATCACAAAATACATTCTTCACGCTACTTCAAAAGACAAAATATTTTCAATTGATCTTACATCTGCCCATAAATATCAAGCTAACTTTGGCTACTCTGTTCTTTTAAATAAATTAAATTCATGGTTTGCAAAAGAGGCGGCCGCAAGTGCCGAAAAACAGGGCGGTGGAATCATTCCAGGAGTTCACGTCAAATCAATTACTTGGCAGAATGATAAAACTATTGTAGAAACTGATGAACTAGATGAATTTGAAGTAAAGGCAATAATTGCAGCTGATGGGGTAAATTCAGAGATAGCAGAAATAACAGGTGCTAGAAATAAATTCACCACAGAAGAGCTGTATCAAGGTGTAAAGGTTGTAGTAAAACTACCTGAGGAGATCATGGAACAAAGGTTTGAAATAGGGCCAAATGAGGGGGCTGCACATCTTTTTGCTGGCGATATCACCTTAAATCACATAGGCGGCGGTTTTGTTTATACCAATCGGGATACGCTATCAGCTGGTGCAGTATATCATTACGATTCATTAATACAAAAACCAGATGAACCAAACATACTTGTCAATGCAATACTGAATAATCCAATGGTTAAAGAATTTATCAAAGATGAAGTTGCGCTAAAAGCGGATATTGACAAGACCCTTCCAAAAGAAGAACAGCTAAGGACACGTTTTGCAGTGAGTAAACTTGTTAAGACATGGGATGACTTGCGTCATGCATACTATTCTCCAGCCAGCAAAGCAAAACTTATTGAAAGCGGCAAATACAAATCAGAAACAGAGATCAAAGCAAGAATCGATTCTCTTCGTCAAGAGCTAAGTGATAAATACAAGGCCAAATTCGTAACTGATTACGTTGAGCTAGAATACAGTGCAAAATTAATTCCAGATGGAAAGCGATGTAGAATGAAAAAACCTTACTACAAGAATGTTTTGTTTGTGGGTGATGCAGCTGGCCGTGGCATTTTTGTTGGTCCAAGAATCGAAGGACTGAATGTTGGAATTGATGACGCAGTGAGAGCTGCCAATGCTGTTGCAAGATCCATTGATAGGAACAATTTCACACATAATTATCTGGGCGATTATTATAGTCGGTTTGTAGAAGATAGCCCTTATACAAGAGACATGAAGGAAATAGATAAAGACTATCTAAAGACATTTCTAGATGCTACAAAAGATGTTCCAAAAGATATTGTCGGCTCGCGCTATGGGATGATCTTTAGATTAATGGCAAGCGGCACGTTAAGAGGCCTTGCTGTAGGATTTGCTAACATATTAGGATATGATCGCCTTTTGCCAATAGTGGAGTCAGTAGAGACATACGTCCAAGTGCCAGTTGAGATTGCTGAAAAATCAGGTACTCGGGTTTCATCGACGTATACTCCTACAATTCCAACAATTGCTCAACGTATAGCAAAATTAAAGTATGATGATGATAGTCTTTCACACATTAAAGTATTACATCCAAAAAGTGAATTTATGAAAAAAATGGTTACATTATGTCCAACGAAATGCTATAGCATAGAAAATGAAGACGTTATGCTTCAACATGAAGGATGTATTGAGTGTGGAACCTGTGCCAAAGAAACAGAATGGAGGCATCCTCGGGGCGAGAGAGGAATTAACTTTCAATACGGCTAAGATAATGCAGA
>DATDNG010000205.1:0-7289 GCA_036518375.1 Nitrososphaeraceae archaeon
TATCCTTATTCTTCTATATAATTGCCTTCCTTCTTCATATTCTAGCAAACCATTTTCTAATAGAACTGTCAGGTATTCCTTTAATTGTGCGTAGGACAGAAAGGCTTTGTACATTATTTTTGTCTTGGTAGCTCCTCCACCATTGGCAGCCTAGAATTAACCCAACTAGATCCGTCCTGCCTCTCTATTTCATAAGAATCACATAGCAAATCAATACTGAGTATTTATGAAAATGTATAGTATTGGTTATACTATTAAATGGATCAAGTAATCATTATGTTAGAGCAATGACACTTCTAATGCATCTAGTTTTAAACTTATTTTACAATGCTTCATCTGTTGTATCATATTCTAGACAGTTAATGGACATATCTGGCCATTCAATTTTTCAAGTTTTGAACTTCTGAAATATTGTCCTCTATGTGTACGGAAATGACGAATTGCAAGTTACAGAAAATAAACAGTTTCACAACTGAAATTACTATGTTGTCCATGAACTAATAAAAGAAGACACCATTATACGACCTCATATTCAGTAAATAATTGCTTTGACTAACAATATAAAGATAATAACGATACAGTAAATATGAACAACTAAATTACTTGTACTAACAACTACTACAATGCATTGACAAGCCTTGTCATTTTGTGAAAGCTGACTTCAAAACCAAAGCGCTGCTCTTCTTTCTTCATATTTCTGTACATATTCATCAATAGGTGAATGTGCTTGATAGTACTCAGCCTGCCATCCATCTTTAGTCTAACTATTCTGTAAACATCATCATAGTATTCAAATTTTTGGAGTACCCTTTTTCGGTATTGTTTAAAATCAAACTTACTCTCACTTTTATCAAGTATTTCAAGCAAAATATCGCAACATAATAGAGAAGGAATTATGCCTTCTCCTAGCATAGGGAAAACACATCCGATAGATTCACCTGCCCCTATTACATTTCCGTAATTGAATGGTTCCATTCGTTTTGGAGGAGCAAGACGTATGGGTCTGCCTATTTTCTTTACAATTCTGGCTTCAGGATGTAGTTTGAAAAACTCCCCTATACCATAATACTTTTTATCAATATCTCCAGCACCGACGTATCCCTTTCCATTTTCAAGAGGAAAATACCAAAAGTAGCCTCGTGCTCCTTTGTAACCTATTACGTAAAATTCCTCTATACCTTGTATGTTTTCAACAAAGTATTCATATGCAGGTATAATAAAATCGTGCTTTGATTTTGGAAGCAATGTACGGTGAAGGCCTGTACAATCAATTACATAGTCATATTCATTGAATGGAAAAGTTTCAGGAATACATTTGATACCATATGTGATCTTGACGCCCTCTAATAGATCATGTTCCCATTTGTGTTTATCATAAGTAACTAGCCCTTTGAGATCAAGATATTCTTGAATATTGTTTGGGAGAGCCATTCTCAAAATTTTACCAACGTGGAAAATGTAATCATCAAAATTGAGGCCAGCTTCTTTCGAAAACTTTGAAAGCATGTGTCTTGATGCTCCCCATGCGCATACTGCCCAGTGATTTTCTTTCTTCGATGATTCAAATATTTCTATCTGATGACCTCTTTTTTGAAGCAAACATCCTAGATAACTGCCAGCCACCCCTGCTCCGGCAATGGCAATTTTCATGAATTTATTATCGATTTTGTTAACTTATAATTCTTATCACGCCAATAATACTTACACAAAGCATAAAGGAATGAAAATACATGAAGTTGTGTCACTATTGACAATATCTTTTTAATGTATTCTATTGACTTTTAGAATCTACTTTTGATAGACGATATGAAATTCGTCAACTGATTCTTAAATACCTTGAGTCTATAGATAGATAAATATCTCCTCTAAACTATGAATCATAATATTAAACGTGATGAATTAAGGTAACATGTGTTTATTAATTATGTTGATCTCTTATTTTGAGTGATAGATATCAAAACAAAAATAACCGTCATTTAAATGATTTTCTGTAAACTTTCATGGTATTGGTTTATTGCACTATATTTACCAGAAGTTGTTAATTATCGAAATGGTAACCAAGCCAAGATAGATGTCAGCATGGTCATTTATTATAGTTATTATAAATTATAAGCGCATTGTATCAATGATAGCATTGATTTATCTTCCTATAACTTGACATCTGCTTTGTTCATGTGAATTAAACGCAATAGTGTATAAATAGAATTTTTACGGTCAACAATATTACCCGAGTTTAATTCTCGAAATTGTATCTTGGGCTGTATTCAACTATAGTTACAAGAAGAAGAAATAATATAATATCATTTCAAGTAGATGAATTACTTATACTAATACAGAGTTACAATCAATAAAGCGAATATATAGTTATATCTAATAGACATAAAGATGAACTTTAGTACAAAATAGGGTTTCACATAAATAGTTTATCTCCGAGCGTTCTGTAAATGAATCGAACTACAATGTCATACATGGTAGCGACAATAGTCTCCTTCGCTGCATTAGGTGCATTAACAATGCAACCCACACTTGCAATGGCGGAAACACAAACACAATTCACGAATACACCTTCCAATAGCGTAAGTACAGCTTCTACAGCCTCACCATCTTCTACAGCCTCACCATCTTCTACAGCCTCACCAGCTTCCACAGCATCTACGACTACAAATCCTGCTTGTGGACAAGTTGTTTCGGGAACTGTCACATTGACATCCAACCTTCAATGTAACGGCGATGGCATGATTGTAGGGGCTGACCATACAATAATAAATCTGAATGGTTATAAACTAATGGGTCCTGGAAAAGATAGTTCAAAAGTAGGTATTATGATACCTGCCACAGATGATGTCCAAATAGTTGGGCCTGGATCTATAAGCGGCTTCCAAGCTGGAGTTTTGATGACTGGAGCTCACCACGTAAATGTCAACACACTAATTGCTCAAGACAATCAAATTGCGATGTTTATGACAGGTACACGTGATACAACGGTTACTGAAAATATACTTAAAGGAAATACAATTGGAATAGCAGCTCATTCCGCTAGCGCTATTGATGCAGAAACTAACATACTAACTGGCAATGCATTGGCCGGAATGACGCTCGTAAATAGTTTCGGATCTACCCTAGCAATGAATACGATAGCAGGATCCCAGAATGGCATATTTCTAGATCCTCAAAGCCATGATAACACAGTAGACTCCAATACAGCGCTGAAAAATGTTCAAGACATGAACAATGCCAACTCACTGCCTACAAACATTAATCACAGTGACTTCAAAAATAACCTTTGTACCAATAGCAGTCCTAGTGGACTATGTAAGGGAACATAACTACTACTCCCCTTTACCTAATAGCACTAGGACATCAACAGATAGCCAAAGGATGTCCCACATCTATTTTTTATTTAAACAACATAACAATATTATGGGCTTTTGTCTATTATAGATGAAGTGCACTCAATTATGATAACTTCATTACAAAAGGGAGGAACTTAGTCTGCCTTTAAACCCACGAAATCTGACATCACAGCATAATTATGTATAATTATTCAGCTTAATACTAAAGTATCAGCTTCTACTAAAGGGTTTTTTGCTTCTACTAATATATACAAAACTGTATGTATCTACGAGCTCTGTATTTCTAATATAAGTGGAGACATCAATAGATGGTAGTAGTCTATCTTATTTGTTATATCTTATTTGTTACTTGAGTTTTCGTAAGAGCACAGATAATTGAATATCAGTTTAGTTTCTGTATGTATAATATAATAGTTCTGAACACATAAAACTGAATGTAGTGTTAGAATAGAAATTAGAAAAATTAATAAATTTCATACGATTTCTTTTTTATGATGGATAAAAAACAACAGACAAATCATGTATTGCTGTCTGGAATTGCCATTTCAGCCATACTAGTAGCATCGTTACTTATCAACAATAGCCAATTCGTACACAAAGCGCTAGCCCAGGGAATCGCCGCTCCAAATGCAACAAATAAAGCTGGTAGTATGATGACCGGCAATAAAACAGCAAATCAAACTGGTGCTGTAACATCTGGCCAAAGTGATTTGAATGCAGTACTCAATGCAGTTCGCAATACCAACGCAACAAGTACCGCAACCAAAAATATTATTAATGCAACAACAGGTAATATGACCAATAAATCTGGTTAGATTGTTACCACCATTAACATATGATAATACAATACACAATACCAGTTAATGACAATAAATACTGACTATAAAGCATTATTGTTTATATGGTATCTAAAATACCTTCCGATAATTTTTTGAGCTCTGTTCAGTTAGTAGGATAAACCTATAGCTAAAGATGTTCTATTTCTCTTATGCCACTCAAAAGGAGTAAGAACGCCATCCAAGTATATCTACTATGCACTACAGTTATGCTTTTCAGGTCTTTCATTAAGAAAGACATCACAACGGTTGTCTCAATTTGTTAGAAGAAATCATATTTCGGTATGGAATTGGATTCAATGGTACAGCCAAAGAAGATAATACAGATAAAAAGAAAGGTATCAGAGTTCATAATAGATGAAATGTAACTTAAAGTGGGAGAGAATTATGTGTGGTTATGGATTGTAATTGAGTCAATAGATAAAATAGTACTTGGTATTTGTATTTCTATCGAAAGAAGTATACTTGTAGCTGAACAGTTTATACAAAAATTGTGTATAGAATATAGCAAACATCCGGTGTATACTGATGGTGGTGGTACTTGGTATCCTGAGATGATCCTTAGGAGATTGGTTAAATGAACACAGCCTGTTGCATATAGCGATCGTATAAACACACATTACTTAACCATATATAGTATAATCTGTGTTCGACAGGGCAACCTTAAAGTATGCCATTTGTACGGTTTACCATTACGAATGGTTACTTCCGAGATTAAAAAACTTCCTGAAGAAGGCGACATAGTTATTGCGACTATCAGGGAAGTAACAGGTCATGGAGCGTATGTTAGATTAGATGAATATAATGAAATGACTGGGTTTCTTCATATTTCTGAAATTGCAACAGGATGGATACGTAATATTGAACGTTACGTAAGAGCAAAACAGAAGGCAGTTTTAAAAGTAATCAGAGTGGACAAGACAAGAGCTGAAGTCGATCTTTCACTGAAGCAAGTATCAGGAGAAGAAAGAAAATCCAAACTTATAGAGATTAAAAAACATGAAAAGGCATCTGCATTCTTGGAAATTGTAAAGTCAAAAGCTAAAATTACTGATGCTCAGTTAAATGAAATAGAAGACAAAATTCTTCAAAAATATGACTATGTTTATGATGTTTTCGAAACTGTTGCAAAAAAGGGAATTGATGCTATTCAAAATCTTGGATTATCGCCTGAAGTAGTAAAGGCTATTGAAGAAGAAAGCAACAAGATACAGATTCCACATGTTGAGATCAGAGGCATAATAGAGATTTCTTTGAAAAGATCTGATGGCATAGATGTAATTAAGAATATGCTAACTGCAGTAGAATCGAGCAAAAGTAGTGCAATTGTTAATATCACCTATATTGGAGCGCCAAAGTATAGAGTTGTTGTAATAGCAGAAAATTTCAAGGTAGCGGAGAAAGTGATGAATAATGTAGTAGAAAAGGTTCATTCTTCTATTGACAAATACCATGGAACTTTTAATTTTATTCGTGAGGAATCCAAGAAGACACATCAAGGGTAGATAAATGAAACGCTTTATTCGAAAATGCCCCTTATGTGGAACGTATACGTTAAAATACCACTGCCCAAAATGCAATTCATCTACAGTTGATCCGCATCCTGCAAAATACTCACCTGACGATAAGTACGTCAGATACAGAATTGCAGATCGTTATACCGAATCGCACGAATGATCATCTAGCTTTTATCGTTGATCCTATGCAGACTTGTATTATGTATACATAGCAAAATGATTCTTTAGAGAGCCAGTAATTCATTAGGCTAAATGTTGTAACGTAAACTACAATTTGGCAGTCATGGTAATGAAGATTTACTGTGATTCTATATATGCATCTCTAGTAAATCCTGCCGAAATATTTTCAGTTTACTGATATTAGGAAAATAATGATTCTAAATAAACATACCTCTAGCTGTCTAATAATCTATTCCTTTCTTCGCCTTGAAACCTAATTGATAAGGATGTTTAACCTCTCTCATCTCTGTTACTATATCAGCTATTGCAATGACTTCATCTGGAGCATGATTACCTGTTAGAACCAGACTAGTTTTCTTAGGCTTTTTTTTTATAACATCAAGTACATCCTGGACAGTTATTAAATTTAGTTTCATAGCATAGTTGATTTCATCTAATATCATGATGTCATATATCCCTGATGAAAGCCTTTCCTTCACCAGTGCAACAGCTTCTTGAGCGGCCCTTTGATGAATTTCAATAGGATGATCATCATCAATAATTCCCACAAATCCTTTACCTGCAGCAATCATTTCAAATTCTGGTTCTAATCTCTTTGAGCTGCTGAGTTCTCCAGAGAACCATTCCCCCTTAATAAATTGGATCATTCCCACTTTATAACCATGGCCCACTGACCGTAAAACAATTCCTAATGCAGCAGTAGTTTTGCCTTTACCCTTTCCGGTATAAACGATAACCAGACCTCTTCTATCTGAAGACATATATTCTTATCCCATTGTTACGCATGAGTAAAAAGCTCTTCTATAAAAGACGATATTCGTCTTTGACAGTAGAACCAAGTTACTGTGTGTATAGTACTATCTTTGTTTATCCATGTAACTGTGCTGCCTATAGATGCGTTAGATGGTGACGGATCATAGAAATTATCGGTAGCAGTACTTTCAATCTTCAGCAATAGCCTTGAGATCTACTTGATTAGTCAATTCTACTAATGGCTATTTCTTACCAATCAGAGTATATCTTAAATATGCATATTGTTACTTGAGCTTTTTTGATCAAAGTAATATACAGTGTTTTTTATTGCAAAAAGTAACGACTTGTGGATTGATATTCCACCTATTTTCGCACAGGCAAAAGAGCGTCTTGGATGCCCTGCTGAGAAGCCCATAGCACTTTTAGAAAGAATAGTCAAATCTTGCTCAAATGAAGGCGATTGGGTTTTAGATCCTTTCTGCGGATGTGGTACTGATGGGAATTTAAAAAACAAGAGAAAAAGGAATATTTGGAAATAAGAGTCTATTGCTTATTATTAGAGCACCAAAGAATAGTAAAGTTAAGGGAAGATTTTTAATAGGAGCGGAAGTCGCATCAAGATTATCAAAATGGAGAATAGTGATGAAAGA
>DATDNG010000206.1:0-2743 GCA_036518375.1 Nitrososphaeraceae archaeon
AATAGCGATGTTGTTGGAAAAGACAACCCATGGGCAAAACAAATGCCAGAATTCCATGATATTCCAGGACAAGATGTAAGATTAGCAGGAGTTAATTTTAAAACAAGAAACTTTTTGTCCGCCCCTTCTAACTTGAACTCAACTACTGGCGCATATGTTCCCTTTGGAACAGCTACAAAGAAAGGTCAATTAATTAAAGGTGACATAAAGTGTACGGGTTGTATACTGAGCGCAAATTCAGATGGGACTGACGTAAAGCTTGTTGGTTGGGGCTTTAGACACGCTTATGGATTAGGATTTGCCCCAGATGGTAAATTGGTTGCATCAATGAACGCTGCTGACGAAAGAGGAAGCAGAAATATAGCCAATGATGGAGACAAGATTTACGTGATAGATGTTTCAAACTCAAGCAATTTCGGCAAATTTTATGGGTGGCCTGATTTCTTTGGATATGCACAACCAGTAACCAATCCACTATTTCGATCTCCATTGAACAATCAATCACTTCAGCCGTTAATACAAAACGACCCACCGGCTCAAAGGCCGGCATTGGTAACTGATGTCGGTGCTGCCCTGACGCATGTTGCGGTTTCTAATAGTACTAAGTTTGGATTTAAAGGAATGGCGTTGATAGGGGAATTTGGGACGCTTGCCCCACAAACTCATTTGACTGCAAACTCCAGACTCGGTATGAATATAGGGTCTGTGATGGGGCAAATAATAGGACAGAGAATCGCCGTATTCGATCCCACAACGTTTAGCTTGAAGGACTTTCTCACATTAAATACCGCAGATGGTAACTTTAGGCCTACAGGATTAGCATTTAGCCCTGATGGCAATACTCTCTATATAGCAAGCGTTGGACTTAACGAGGTAAGGACAATTAGTCCATCAGGAGCAGCGGTACCATTCCCACTTGGATTGCCATGGGCATTTGAAAACACCGGAGTAGTATGGAAGGTAACGCATTCGTGACAGTGTCGAGGCATGTCTAGAGTATGGGCTATCCCATCTCCTGTATTTATTATCGCTCTGAAAAATACATGAGGCACTTATCATCCATACATCATAACTAGTCGTCTTTTATGGGCTAATGCGTCTATGAATATTGCAGTGGCTACATATTCTTGGCATATTCTTCAACATTAAATGCATTTGATAATTTAATACAATTTTCTAATAGTATAAAAAACATCTTATTCATGCAATGATACAGAAGCAACAATACGAACAACAACAACGACAACATACACCTGAAACTGTTTTAGTGATGCAATCGGGTGGTTCTCTTGGTGCCTATGAATGTGGAGTCTACAAAACTTTAGCTAGACATAATATCTGGTTTGATGTAATCTCTGGTTCCTCAATTGGTTCTGTTAATTCAACAATAGTAGCAGCTAGCCTCAGGAATCTAGATACGGAGAATCCTGATAGACATGAATCTCTTATAGAATCTGCAAAGAAACTTGAGGATTTTTGGCTGCATTCGGCAGATAACCTCACACCGGCGTTTTTGCCATTCAAGGTAAGATCTCTGGTATCCGCAGTAAATACTTTCATATTTGGCCATCCTAATGCTTTGATACCAATATGGTTTTATCCAGGTGGACCATTGCTTCATAATGCATTTACTTCACCCTATCTATATGACACTACAAGGTTTAGAAAAATATTAGAAAAAACAATCAATTTTGAGAGTCTCAGGAAAGATGTAGATAATAATAACAATGGTTCTCTAGTTTTACCCAGATTAATATTGACATGCACTGATATACAGAAATCAGAGCAAGTTATTTTCGATAGCAACAACATGGACATAACCTCAGAACATGTATCTGCATGTATAGCCTATCCATTTTATGGATTGAAGTGGACAAGGATAAATAATAAGTATTTGTGGGATGGTGCTTTGCTTAATGATACTCCATTAAAGGCTGTTATGAAATCTTCGCCGTTTAGAGAAAAAAAGATAATAGTTAGCGATACATTTCCTCGCCGTCAAGAAAACAAGCTTCCAAATAATTTTGCCGAAGCATGGCACAGAGCAAGAGATATTCTATTTGTAGATAAATCAACTAATGAAATGGATGCATCTAACAGGCTAAAGGAAATATTTTCACTTGTAGAGGAGTTACATGGTATTGTATCTAGTGCAAAAATAGAAGATGAAAAATTGAAAAAGAAGATTAAGGAAATTGAAAAAGACTATAACAATATCATAAATAAACGTGGCTTTATTATAAATGAATTAATATCAATAAAGAGAAACGAAGATGAAAAGTCGGAACATTTTCTTTTAGAGGATTGGGATTTTTCATTAGCTACAATCAAGGAACTTATAAGTCAAGGGGAGGAGGATGCTGAAAGAACATTGCAAGAATCAAAAGAGACAAGAAGAATTCAATAAATACAATTTGAAGTGTCTCCCTTTTTCCTTCTACATAGCAATACCGAACAAAGAGCAAGTGAGCTTTCAAGACTTGGGAGAAAGGAAGGAACTAATTTTAAATGACAAGATATAATTAATCTCTAGTCTGCTGCTAGTTAAGCAAAACAGAAGCAAAGAAAGAAAAATAGGCCAAATTTCTATTCAGCATTTAATCTTTATATCATGATACAATTACCTTTCCTATCATCATAGGGTGTAACTGACAGAAGTAAGGAAATTCTCCCTTTTCTGTAAATGTATGGGAAAAAGTTTTACCCTTTGTAGTCAACGCAGTAGGCCCCGATAATCCCGAGT
>DATDNG010000207.1:0-3032 GCA_036518375.1 Nitrososphaeraceae archaeon
CGTATTTCTATTGATTTAATAGCTTGAAAAAATTTAACCCATAATATTATTTTGAGCTGGAGAAAGTTCGATTAGATCAAAGATTTCAGAAATCTCTTATGAGATTTGATATATAGTTTCAAACCTACTTTCACAGCGATCAAACTAACTAGTATACACAGGTAGAATCTACTAGTGGTTCTACTATAAGTAGTGAGATACCCCTTTATAAAAGGATTCTTTGGAGAAAAATTCCTGAAGTTAGACATATAATAGGGTAGACAGGTATAAAAAGAATATTTTCCTGTAAATACTAATGGTATGCCAAAAAGACTTACAAATCAGCCTAAAACCATTATTCTCGGCGTTACTTTTATTCATGATACTCGTTTATGGAATAGGACCATCTATAACATTTGCACAATCTCAAAATAATCCAACTCAAATTAATCCATCAATATTAACCAAAACACCTCATCCAAAAATATCTTCAAATGCAACAAATCAACGTACTATAATTTCTAATACGACTCAGATGCCTTTAACATCAAGTGGAGTCAATTCGTCATCATTGTTATCCCAAACTCCACATCCAAAAATATCTTCAAATGTAAGTACTACTCCATTACCACAACTTAACGCAACAGCTCCTAAAAGCATAACCAATTCGTCTGTGTTGTCCCAAACGCCCCATCCAACAGTATTATCTAATTCAAGCAAATAATTGAGATTGGGTCTCGATTATTTATTAACACTTTGTTGTGTATGCAAACTATATGTATATTATCAAATCGGTGACACATATACTATCCTGAGAATGCATGAATATGTATATATATATACAGATTATCTTGTCTTAAGAGAAAAATAAAAAGCAGCCCTCAAGCAAGCGACTAATAAATCTATATTCAGCATTTCTAAAGCTATACAAGACAATACAAACCAAGATTGTGGTTTTTTAGATAAATACCCTTTTAGCAAAAATCAGTCCCTGGTCAATCAAGTTATTAGCATTAATTTCATTTGATTTTTAAATTTTCATCTGATAGAAGATCCATTAAAAAGACTGACGATTCCCTGTTTGTAAAATGTTAAAATAAAGCCCTCTGATTGCTTTAATTGTGTATAGATCAAGATCTGGCACTGAACTTGACAGATATGCATTCAAGTTTCTATCTTCAATGAGTGAAGACAGTGTTATATTATATTATGATATACTAGGTAGCGAAGCCCATTGCATTATGTTATATGAGATTGGATTTTTGACTCTGGTTGATTTAAAGAAAATTTTGCAAGCATTAGAGGAAGTAAAAATAAACCCTCACGTTCTGCATACTGATGACTATGAGGATATTCATGAATCGCTTGAAGCATTTGTAATAAAAGATGCAGGAAATGACTCTGGTGGGAAAATGCATACTGCACGTTCTAGAAATGATCAGGTGATACTTGACATACGGATGAAAATCAGAGACGATATTAATGATATTTGCAATGCAATTATCGATTTAATTGATTCACTATTAGAAAAAGCAAATGAAAATAAAGAAACTGTGATGCCAATGTATACGCATTTACAACAAGCACAGATTGGAACTTTCTCTCACTTTCTATTGTCATATGGGGATGCTCTCTTCAGAGATATGGATAGACTCTATGTTTCATATGGAAGAATCAACAAGTCCCCTCTCGGCGCATGTGCAATAGGCGGATCAAGCATTAGTATTGATAGAATGAAAACTGCAGCTCTATTGGGTTTTGATGGATTAATAAAAAATTCTGTTGATGCCACCTCTTCTCGCGATTCATTCATAGAATTTGCTTCAGCACTTTCTATCTTAATGATTACATTAAGTAGGATGGCAGAGGATTTTATAATTTGGTCTACATTCGAATTTGGCTATATAGACGTTGATGACAGATATAGTTCAACATCAAGTGCAATGCCACAAAAAAAGAACCCTGACGTGTTGGAACTTATCAGAGCAAAAGCAGCATTAATGACGGGTAATTTGGTAGCAATGTTATCAACAGTCAAATCTCTGCCATCAGGTTACAACAGAGATCTACAGGATTTGAAACCAACTCTATGGAAAATGTCAACCACAACACTTGAATCATTGAAAATAATGAATGGCTTGGTGAAATCACTTTATATACACAAGGAGAAGATGCTGGAGGCAGCAAGGAATAGCTACGCAATTTCATTTGACATAGCAGAACAACTTGTGGTGCAAATGGGTATACCATTTCGATCTGCTCATAAGGTAGTTGGAGCTCTCGTTGAAAGGGCCGTAAGTAAGAATAATATTGCATTCACTATGTTGCAGAAAGAAGATATCGAGGCCGTATTAAAAAATATTAAATCCAGTCTTCAAGCAGAAGAACTGATGCAAATTATAAGGGAGATGACTCCCATTAGATCGCTTGAATTACGGATCTCATCTGGATCGCCTAACCCAAAAGAACAAGAGACTGCGATCAGCTTTTCCTATCGTAAGCTAGCCGGTTATAGGGAAGGGGTATCTAAACGCAAGAGATGTATTGCAGCAGCATTTGATAACCTCGGAAAGTCCACAAAAAATTATCTTAATACTAAAACATCATCATGATAAAAGATGGGTAACTGAACAAACAAATTAGTAGCATAACGGATTCAGAAATTGTATGCAATATACAAAAAGAGATCAGAAAACTACCTTGGAATAGTACATTTTTGCTTGTAGTATTATGCGTATGGGAGGGTATTTTTGATATAGGTTATGCTAGTACAACTCGTATATTTGATAACATGTTTGGATAAACCAAAGTTAAACAAATGGCTAGTTAGACTTTCTGGCTACTACTATTTAGCCCAGTCTTGTTGTAATACTATTTGTGGTGTTATTGACTGAAGGTATACTATGATATAAAAAGATAGCCCGGCCCAGATTCGAACTGGGGTCAAAGGCTCCAAAGGCCTCTATGCTTGGCCACTACACTCGGCGGAAAGTTTATTCCTCCACCGGGCTCCCGGGCGTATTTCCGTATATATTTTACTATCTTTATAATCT
>DATDNG010000208.1:0-3817 GCA_036518375.1 Nitrososphaeraceae archaeon
TATAAAGGTATGGGGACCAGTAGATCCACCAGGACAGCTAGGTATATGGGGTACAGAAGTAACTGTAGATTTTGATATATGTGTGGCAGATGGTGCATGTATCGAAGCATGTCCAGTAAATGTCTATGAGTGGTTAAATACTCCTGGACATCCAGCATCAGAAAAGAAACCCTTTATGATCAGAGAAAAAGATTGTATTTTTTGTATGGCATGCGAAAATGTGTGCCCTCCACAGTGTGTAAAGATATTCCAAAAAGGTCAATGATCATTGATCTACTGAGAACGTATTTATTTTTCTCTTTCATTGTAGATAGAGACAAACCGAAAGCATCTGTAAACCTTCTATATTGAATTCTTTATTTATGTCCATGAATTTATTTTAGAGAAACGATCAATGGTAAACAAGTTTGATGTGGTCGCAACTGGTGGAACATTTGATGAGATACATGATGGACATCTAGCTTTGATTTGCAAGGCATTTGAGATCGGAAACAAGGTAATCATTGGAGTCACGAGTGACGAATTTGCGGCTAAAACAAAAGGGATGAATAAGCTCCACCACACTTATCAAGAAAGGGTAACCAATTTAAAAGAAATAATTGAAAAGAAAATTGGCAAGGTCATTTATGAAATTAGTAAACTAGACAGTGACTACGGACCAGCGATAACCTCTGGTGACGTAGGCGCGCTTGTAGCAAGTGTTGAAACGGCCAAAAAAGGAGAGGAGCTTAATGCAATCCGATCGAGAAATGGCTTGCCAATGCTGAGGATTATTGCTGTTGACATGAGAAGAGCAGAGGATGGCAATCCGATCTCCTCTTCGCGTATACGGGCAGGCGAAATCGATGCTTCAGGCAGAATTTTAAAGTCCAAGTAAAAATTACCCAATATTATTTGATTATTAACATTTCATCAGAATAAAAAACAACCTGCTTGTATCATCAACTAACTCTGAAGACTGCAAAGGAACACCAACATTAACAACAACATTATTAGGCCTAATTGAAGCACAAAAGACTGATAGCAATAGTAGCAGCGTTTAAAAGTTGATCTGTTTACTTAAACCATGTATATGTCTTGACTTTTATTCTGATTATCAATGCTAATTTACATGTATAGAAATGATCCTATAGATCTAGCTTCCTATAAACTTGGAATCACCATAAAAGAGTTAAAAGAAGGACTTGATCCGGAAATTATTGGTTACTGGTACAAGAGAGTAGAAGATCGAGCAAAAGAAACTGTCCCTTCCCAGATCAGAGATAAAATACACTTCGAACAAGATAGAGTATTATGGATGAAATTTAAAATTGATGTATCAAGAAGAGCGGTACCACATATAATGCAGGTAATAGAAGATTATATCCCGCTCATGCCCTATACAACTGGTCTATATTTCAGAAAAATTCAACAGATATTCATGGAAGAGATAGATAAGGAGTTGCGTTGAATAGATCTCTTGCCCAGAACTCACAGAGATGCAATCCTATCCGGTTGCTACCAAGTCTATAGGAGGAAATTCTAGCTTTAACATCATAGTTACTATTCGGTAATATTATTGCCGTCAAGTCCTTTTGATATAGTCTTGTTGTTTTATGATGATGCCATTCCAAACCAAAAATATTGTTCATTCTGTGGTGGTAATTTTTGTTACGTAATGCTCAAAGCTACTCTCAGAAATAGTCTTCTTACCTTGCACTATTTCTGATAGCAATTCCTTTAGCTTCATAGCATTACTGCTGTCTTTCATAAGGATGCTATGACATGATTTATCCTTGAGAATAATAATTATCTCATTTTCTATAACATCGGCTACATTATGAATATATGTCGAATTATCTTCTTGTACTGCTGCCAAGGATGATAGTTTCTCTGCTTCATATACATCATCACATTCAAATTTTTCTATCGTCTCCATAACAGATCACTTTTCGTAGATTTGTCCATCGTACATGAAGCTAGCAATAACATCTTTTGCTTTTTCCCTACGCTTCTTAAAATCAATTATAAAGGATTTAGATTCTTTTGCCAAATCACTTTTACATTCTCCGCATAATAGATTGCCGCTCTTGCATTTTAGCAAACGTTCATCCGACTCTCTTTCGGTATCAAAAAAATATCGCAGATACCAGAAAACAGGACATCCAATAGCATTTCCCCCTAATAGTCTTTGCAGCCCAATTGTTGCCTGGCCTCCTGTAAAGGCTGCAGACACTTTTTTCTCAATTACTTCCGGCTCATCTGAAGTAAATAATGCAGTTTCAGGCTTTGAAGAAGACATTTTGCCTGACATGCCAAGACCTGGAAGAAATTTGCTGTGGATTTGGGAGGGTTTATAATAACCCATACGTTCGGCTACATCTCTTGTCATTCTCCAATAAGGATCTTGATCTATTGCTGCTGGAATCAAAACAGGAGTTGGTTTGCCTTCAATTATTGAAGGCAAAAAACATGGTGCAGCCTGTATAGGTGGAAATCCTATCATACCAACATTGGTTGAGTTTGAGAAACCAAAAACTGATTTTGCAGTTGAAAATGTAATTCTCTTTGCAATTTCTGATGCGATAGGGTAAAGGTATTGGATATGCTTAGTATCAACCACAATTCTTGTTTTCTTTGCGTCAAACCCTGTTGCAATAATATCTAATATATTTTCATATGTATAAAGTCTGATCTCTTCCATACTGCGTGCTTGAGCATATAGGAACTTTTCGTCATCTGTTAATTGGAAAATTAAATTCGAACCAAATTTGTCTTGGAGATACTTTGTGAACATCCATGGCATCAGATGACCCATATGAACCATTCCTGATGGCCCCCTTCCAGTGTAAAGGTAAAAGTTTTCATGTTCTTCGTACTTATCCAATATCCAGTCAAAATCTCGATGTGAGAAAAAGTATTGCAATTTTAACATCGAGTGAAGCTCTCCTGTTACTTTCTTAACTTTGTCAAGTATGTCTTGTGTTATTGGTTGAGTGCCAAACCTTTCTATCAATTTATTATAATCTATTTTACCTTCTACTTGCCAGGGTGTTACCTTAAATTCATCTGTTAAGTTATCATTGCTTTCATTGTTTTTACCGTTGGGGACATCAACCATAATATCTTAACAATCGTCGAGATTAAGCTTTAAACGTTTAAAAAGTCTTCTTATTTTCACAAACTTTGCAGCAATGGGTAACAACAGCGAACTCCATCCTATTGAGAAGTCATTGTTAAAGGCACTTGCGCCAAATGGACGTATGTCTCTTGAAAAATTGATAGAAGCTACAAGTCTAGGCAGTGATAAAGCAAGACGCGGTATCGAATGGCTCAAGTTCAAAAATTTGATTTCATCAAATGACAAATCATCTATTGTGATTTCACTTGGAACAAGTGGAAGAGAGGCAGCGAGAGAAGGCCTGCCAGAACGTAGATTTGTAAACATAATAAGAGAAGGAAATAAAACACTGACATCAATTTTAAAAAAAGGCCTCCTAAACCCAAATGAAATTAATGCCGCAATAGCAGTTGCAAAGAGAAATCATTGGATAGACTTGTCACAGTTTCAGACACAGGACAAAGTAATTTTGTTAACTTCCTCTGCAGATAATTTGTCTGGTGAAGAAAAATTATTACAAAAATTATTTATACAAAACAATATAGAAATCTCTGAATTATCAGCAGAAGAAAGAAAGGCATTTGATCTATTGAGAAGACGACCAAATTATCTCGTGGAGACAGAAAAGAAATATTCTGAAATTGTTCTTTCAAATGCTGGCAAAAAAATACTCGAATCAAATTTAAACAATGAAGCAATGCTGGAGCGTAGTTTAAC
>DATDNG010000209.1:0-2318 GCA_036518375.1 Nitrososphaeraceae archaeon
ACATGATATGAAAGCTGAGGATATAACTCCAGTTTAAAAATTACTATAGACAATCACTAAAATGTATTAGAATCAATAAAACAAGCAGCACCAGTAAATAGAGATACTAATTTACATTTAACTGCTAGTCTAATTAAGAATCCAGACCTATAAATTACTGCGATCTATTCTTTCCAATTTATCTATTACCCTTATCATTGCAAACGTATGATGAACCTTCGGTAACGAAATCATAACGCCATACTTTGCGAAAGGCTTAAGGAGTACCCTGATAAAGCAAATTATCAAATGACGACAGCAAATACAAAGTGGAAACTTGAAGGAGATTACTTCGAAGGATGTAATTGTGATTCCATATGTCCTTGTATATTTAAGGGAGATCCCGACGAAGGCTTTTGTAATTTAACTGCTGCATGGCATATTCAAAAAGGTAGTTATAACGATAAGATTAACTTTGACGGGCTGAATGTAGTAGCCTTTTTTCATAGTCCTGGTAATATGCAAACAGGTCCCAAATGGGACGCAGCATTATATATTGATGAAAGAGCAAGTAAAGAACAAACCGATTCGCTTGCCACAATATACTCAGGTCAAGCAGGAGGTTTTTTTTGCTGTTGCTTCCAAGCTAATTGGTAAGATGTTAGGCGTAAAATCAGTTCCAATTGAATTTAGCGTTAACGGAAAGCGTCGTTCGCTGCGTATCAAAGATTTGTTACAACTTCAAATAGAAGGAACTGCAGGCGCAGACGCTAACGAAGAATCACTTGTAGTCAATCCAACATTCGGTCTTGTACCTGGTCCCCTTGTGGTCTCACTTTCAACCAAATATGCATATAATGATCATGGAATGCAATGGGATAATTCCGGCAAGAATGGGTTCTATTGCAGGTTTAGCTACTCATCTTAATTTACTTATCATTAATCGGTTACGACGAAGGATTATCGAGTCTCTTCAGCAGCCATGTTCGTATTTCACTTTTGTAATCAGTAGTTATAGTTTCTGAAAGAACCGCTCTATCCTAAATAGTTGCACGGTGTCTAAGCAGTAGTAAATTGCCAACAGATTATCAAAATGAAGTTACAACTGTAATTTGTAGGAAGATAAAACCCGGTCGTGAAAAAGATTACAATGAATGGGTTAGCCGTTACTTGACATTACTAAGAAAAGCTCCTGGCTATCTTGGTATTGCAATAATTGTCCCCGGAGGTAATAGTAAATCGCCATTGAGATATATTATTCGCCGTTTTACGGATAAAACCAGTATGGAGGCCTGGGATAATTCAGAAGAATCACAAAAGCTAATAGAAGAAGCAAATAATTATTCTACAAGACACTACGAGACATCCACTGGTTTGGAAACGTGGTTTACTCTACCAGATTTAAAAACTCTTACTCAATCACCACCACCTAAATGGAAAATGGCCATCATAATCTTCTTTGCTGCATATGCCATTAGCTCAGTATCACGATACATTCTTAGTCCTTTCATAGAGGAGTGGCCAATACATGGTAGTGGCGTAATTTATACTACAATACTAGTTGTTTCACTTACCTATTTTGCACTCCCTACTGCGAATCGTTTGCTGCGACATTGGTTATATCCAAGAAGCATATAACCAATGGTACGATACAAACAACACTATATTACTATATTGAGTAGGTTAGCTTTATGCCTAGTTCATCAATGTATTTTTGATATTGTGTTTAGGTTGATTCTCAAATATGATATGTTCCTATTTACTGTGGCTAATCCAACTTGCAGTATTTGATATATCTCCCTTTGGCTGTATACTTTGTTGCAAAGCTCTTGCACTTTATCTCTTCTCCATTGTACTTGTTGATTCTGCTGTTTCATGTCTGAGCTCAAATGTTTTATTTCCTAAGCACGATTTTGAGCAGTGTTCCATTTTCACGCATGCTACCACTTAAAGAAAAGACTCTGGCATTACTAATACAGTCGCCTCCATCACTAAAGATACCTGAAGGAATAGAGAATCTAATACAACATGTAGTACCTGGACTGGATGATAGGTTCAGATATGCAATAGAAGTTAGAGATAGAACATGGTTTCAAGATTTAGCATACAACTCCGCAGATTTTACATTTTAGAGGTAACAACCTTCTTCTCGTCCTACGACTCCATTTAACGAGGAGAAGTGGGAGAGGTAGAACTTGAAGATGATGACATTGGTGCGGTTATAGTACTATTATTACTATTAGATGCATTGTCATCGCTGTGATACTTACTATGCTTACATTCTTACTTATTCAGACATACATATAGATACATGTGAAACTCATATCTGACATGTATAG
>DATDNG010000210.1:0-6046 GCA_036518375.1 Nitrososphaeraceae archaeon
CTACTTTAGGGGCTACTCATTATTTACATGTCGTTTCGTTAAAGAATGAGTTAAAGAATGAGCTACGATACAGCCCAAAACCGTTGTATCAGCCGTTGTTTGCCGTTGCTGACTGTTATCAAGCCGTATATGCTACAGTTGTATAAAAAAGCCTTAAGAAGTTGATGATTCTTCTAGACAGTATTGGTTTTCCCAATATTATAGGTAGAGACCATTCCTATAGGTTTTTCAACGTGAATTCGAAGAGCAACTTTAGATTGCGCTTCGACGCAAACTGCTGATAGAACATTCTCATTAAACTATTTTAGTACTACTATAAGAATATCGTTCTATAATGAAAACCGATTGGAATGGTATATATGATGATCTTTTAAGAGTTTCTAATCCTGCTTTGGTCATAACCGTAACTGATGATGTTGTAGTGCCATCAGATTAAAGAGATTTCAGACTAATGACAAATATTCTTGCATATCAAAAAAATTGGTAAGCTCCTTTGAAATTTCATTACAAAATATCCCTAATATTTCAAAGTCAATTAGATTAAGTTTCTTTTCGCTAAACATAGCAAGAACACCTATTGCATTGCCCTTATAAATTAATGGATAACCTGCAAATGATTTTAATTTCTCTTTTCTTGCCCAATCTGGATGTCTTATCCTAGGATCATCCATTACATCATTTGTGATTGCGGGTTTCTTAGTCCTTACTATGGGGCCTATCTTGTTAGAGTTTATTGGGACCTTGGAAAATTCGCCATTAATATTCTTGTATTTACCGGCACTAAATTTTAAAATCAAATATTGTCTTTCTTTATCAACTAACCAAATTCTTGCAAACTTTGCGTTAAAGTATTTGACTACATTTTCTACGATCAGTCGAAGTTTATCATTTAAGTTTTCGTGTGTTTTTAGAGAATTGAGAATGTTATACACATGGGATTTTCTTTCAATCTTATCGTGTTCATCAAATATTGTATATGGAGATGCCTTTACAGTCTTTGACTCATATGAGCGATACTCTGCTATTAGCTCCGCGAATCTATTTAAAAAATTATCACTCTCCAATTCATATTGCTCAATAGAATCAAATACAAAATGACATATCCAATCGAAATCTCCACTCAACCTAGCGGAGTGGATACAGAAAGGCATTTCTTCTACATAATTCGTCAAGCGTTCTGTTAAAATTGAAATATTATGTGAAAACTTGAATTTGAGAATAATTGTACGACTTATCTTTTCTGAAACAAACTTTGGATTAAGAATAGCAGAATATCCAAGGATCATATTATCTTTCTCCAACCTTTGTAGCCTATATCTTATGGCTCGTTCTGTAATTTTGTATCCCATATCTTGTAAGTTATTCCTGATTTCAGTTGAAGATATGCGTGCGTTTTTGCCAAGGTAAAAAAGAACTATTTTATCAATCTCATCAAGCAATAACAGTAATGAAGATAAAGATGTTAATATTTATTTTTCCGTTTCGGAAACTATTTAGATGTGATTTTATTTCTCTTGCTTTAGAAATTCAAATAACAAGACTGTAAATTTCCTATTTGGAAATTTTTGTCTGAATTCATTTCCGCTGAAAATAATATCTAATTTATACCTTACAATGCATAATGGAAGATAAAAAATTTATCTCAGCCAAGAGTGAAAGCAAGAACTCAAAAGTCAAAGAGGTACTTCCTTTGGTAATTATCGTAACTATAACCTTAACAATTGGAGGTATTATGTTCGGGGCCAAGCTTACGCCTGAACAAACTATAACCAATTTTAATGCTATGTCTGAAACTTCCCTAAAGAACGATCTTAGAGTATTAAAGACTCCTACTCCGGGGGATAATAGTTTAATATATGCCATAAATCAGGTTGCAGCAAGAGGTCTGGATATAGCTCAAAATGACACAACGGTAAAACAGATAATAGGTGGACAAAAAGGTAGAGCATTGACTATAGCTGCAATACAGCCCACTGTTCTGCAAGACAACAAGAATGGAAAAGTTAGTTATAGTCCTGTAGGTCAGATCATAATTACATCTAACTGGCAATACGTTGATGGAAAATTCTACTCGAATCCAGCAAATTTCAATGCGCTTGGTAACAAGACAGGCGAATCTCATCAGCACATCTGGAATGTATTTGTAGACCTGGATAGAAGAACGGTTACAGGCATAACAGAGGAACCTGAAAGGATAATGAAGGAGACTTTGGAGCCGAATTTCGTATTTACCGGAATGAATATGTTCATGCCTGATACAGTTAAGGTAAAAACTGGCGCTGTATTAACATGGTTCAACAATTCTAACCTTCCTCATAACATAGTTGGCATCTACAAAAAAAGTGCTTCTGGCACCGAGATTCCAGTAGATAGCGGTATTATACAGCCTAATGAGTCTTGGAGATACAATTTCAATGATAATGGGATTTTTGAATATAGTTGCACAATCCATTCTACAGATGGAATGAAGGGTACTATCATAGTTTCATAGGTTCAAGTGCTTGCCAGAAGCCATACGTGGGAGAGTAGAATGGAAATGTCATCATAAGCCATTAAGATACCCTCTGTACGATTTCTCTGCTAAGTACTAATAGCAGCGTCTTCTTTTTTTGGTTCTAACCATGTTCTCTCATATTTGTTTGTTAATATGAACAGTGCAGCAGGTAATTCGTCACCTTTTTTTAGATTATAGAGACCTACCAATAATGTTTAATCTTATGGCTTTTCAGCCATTATTCACTCTTACTACAAATAAATTTAGTAGACATACTTAGAAAAACATACTTCAATAAAGAAGTCAAATACGAGACAGCTTACGTTTAGACCGCTTAGAGACTTGCACATATCACACGAGAGTACAACTGATGAAATAGCCATATGAGAAAATGTTTCCTAGAAGAAAGACTAACTAACTTTTCTTCTACAATGGTTGTTCATAAGAAATTTGCAAAAATATGGGACCCTCCAGCTTTTTATGAGACATATTTGACTACTATAATCCATGAAGCAAATTATTGGTTTCGGACTACATTTACCAATTATAAGGTTTAATGGAGAATTAGATCATTCGAGAGAGCAAATACTTTCTTTTGCAAAAAAAGCAGAATATCTAGGTTATAATTATTTAGGAGTAAATGATCATATTGTGTTTAGAAACACAAGTTGGCTTGATGCATTAACTACATTATCTGCAGTTGCTGCTATTACTAATAAGATAAAAATTGGTACTTCTATATTGAATATAGTTGTAAGAAATCCTGTTGTCTGTGTCAAGGCTTTGACTGGGATAGATATTTTGTCCTCAGGAAGACTATTCGCAGGAGTTGGTCCTGGTTCCCAAATCTTTTCTTGAAGTAGGAGTAAATAGTATTCATTTTTGGCCTATAAACAATTACATTGAACAGATAGAGATTTTCAGCAAAGAAATAATCGATTCTTTTAGATAGGCAGTGGAGGCAGTGACTGTTCTTAAGAGACATCCAGAAGCATACATACAAAGTTTTTTATCTATTTTCATAGGTTAAACAGCGACAATATATGAAATATTCTTCTAGTCCTACATTTGTATTCTAGCCATCGATTCAACTGGTTTACTATCTCTTCAGTCAGGAAAACATATCTGTCTGTCTTGTGCCTCTGCTATGCTATTCGTTATTTAATTTGTGTCTGGTTTTTTAATGCTTGAAGAGAAATGTGTTTACCATCTATCGCATCCCGTAGAGTTGGTTCTATAGCTAATGCTTTGTCATAGTATTTGATCGCTTCATTGTATTTGTGTAAAGCAGCAAGAGAAACACCCTTGTTAGTTAAGGTGCCAACGTTTCTAGGTTCTATAGCTAAGGCTTTGTCATAATACTGTATAGCTTGATCATTGCTTCCTAACTGATGAAGAGCAAAACCTTTACCTATTAACGCTCCAGTATAATTTGGTTCTATAGCTAAGGCTTGATCATAATACTGTATAGCTTGTGCATAATCACCTAATTTTCCAAGAGCAATACCTTTATTATATATAACCTCGATATTCTTGGGATCCAAGGTTAAAGCTTTATCATAATAGATAATAGATTCATTATATTTTCCCAAGAGATCTAATGCACTACCTTTATCTTCCAATGCAACAACATCATTTGGTTCTATAGCTAATGCCCTGTCATAGTACTGTATAGCTTCTTGATGCATGCCTAAAGTATCAAGAGCATTGCCCTTGTTAGTTAATGTATTAGCGTCGTCTGGATCTACAGCCAAAACTTTGTCAAACAAGCTAATAGCTTCATTGTATTTGTGTAGGCCGGCAAGAGATACACCCTTTAAACTTAAGGCATAGACATTGTTTGGATCTACAGCCAAAACTTTGTCAAACAAGCTAATAGCTTCATTGTATTTGTGTAAAGAAGCCAGAACATAACCTTTGCTACCTAGTGTACTGGTATTATTTGGCTCTATAGATAAAGCCTTGTCAAACAAGCTAATAGCTTCGTCATATTTTTGTAAATAAACAAGAGTAGTGCCTTTGTTTGTTAATGCCAAAGTATTGTTTGGATCTACAGCCAAAACTTTGTCAAACAAGCTAATAGCTTCATTGTACTTTCCAGAGATTAACAGCGCAATAGCTTCGTTAATCAAATTCTTATTAGCAATATTTGCTTTCGTTATTGTATTATTATTGTTATTATTGATAAGAACACTTGTAGTACTTCCTTGGTTTTGTCCTGCAGCTTCAATTTGAAATAACGTTGTTGTACTGCTACCGCCAATTGATATCGATATCCATGCAGTGATAATAAACGCTAATGACCAAGCTAAAATAGCATTGCACATATTTTCTAATTTACAGGTGGTTCTAGTTATTTCTATTGATGACTACACTATTCTAATATTTAAATTCGGTTGAAGTTTAGTCAGCTAAAGTAATCGTAACAAATAATGCTAGTTTTAGCTGGTTCTGTAGATGCCCATGTGCGGCTATTGCTATTGCTTTTTATTTTGAGGTTTCAATAACATTACTTCACTTTTATTGTCATTATTTTTTGTTAGTACAAAGGCAATGATTCATTGCCAAGACATTGATTCTTGACTCCTGGAATATACGCTTCCGGACTTGCAGTTCTCCGTTTGAGTGGTTTATAGAAATACTTTCCAAAGAAGTAGATGTTAGATGGCTCCTGGCACTAGCGGCACTGTGAATTCATATAAGATCATCTTCACCAAAAAATATTTTCGTCTCGAGCAAGCAGATCAAAGAAAAGATGGCGAATTGTACCGACCATTTTCATATTATTATTAATCGAGCAGAGAACAACAACAAGAGCAAAAAGATTATTAACGCATATGGTCAAGAAGTAGAACCAATTTGCAAGTACCATGCATGCCACAACAAGTTTTCATTACATGGTCTTGGTAATCGTGTCTGTAAGTGCAACCATCCACAAAATCATACTACAGGAGTATGATATTATTATTGACATAAACTAACAGCCAATGAATAATTATACTATAATGCTGAGCTAGGAACTTTGATTCCCTTATTGCTGATAATACGATATAGTTCAGGAAGTGAATATACAAAACCTACATGAACACAGTCTGATCTCTCATCTAAAAGACATTGCAATTCTCCATTATTCATCAATACCTCTGCAATTCTATTTTGTTTATTATCTTTAAGTATAACTCGATTCTGATCTATTGCAATTTTTTCTATAAAAGGAGAGTGCTTGTCAAATACTTCATCTTTTATCATCATCTCCTCCATCCTATTTGTAAGGTAGCCTGAAAAGCTCATTATGCCTTTGAGCTCTAATACTTTTCTGTTCTTTTCATAAACTTCAAAGAACTTTTTATATACATTTTCGCTTACTGTGATGGATTTATATCCAGGCTTTGGCATGTTTATTATAATAGTAGTACGGTAATGGACAGAATCATATAAGTATTATTATAATAATATCAGATACGATTTGGCTGTTGTATCTTTGCTGGACTATCCTGACCAGGTTCCTAGAGATATATAGAACCTCTTGCAAAAGAAACACAATCTTGGGTA
>DATDNG010000211.1:0-6912 GCA_036518375.1 Nitrososphaeraceae archaeon
TTGCTACGTATTCTCAAGCAGGAGCTCAATTTGGATACGGACTTTTATGGATGGCTATAGTTACCCTTCCAATGGTCATGATAGTACAAGAAATGTGCGCAAGAATTGGAATTATTTCCGGTTATGGGTTATCTCAGATAATAAAACAACATTATTCAAAGAAGCTACTTTATAGCATAGCATCTCTGCTGCTAATTGCTAATACGATAAATATAGGTGCAGACATTGGAGCTATGGGCGCATCCCTGAGATTACTGATACCTCAAATTCCATTTTTTATATCGACTTTAATGTTTACAGCTATCATATTGGCAGCTGAAATATTCATCTCATATAAAACATATTCAAAGGTTCTAAAATATCTAACACTCTCACTTTTTCTATATGTAGTAACAGCTTTCTTGGCCGTACACAATGAAGCAGAATGGTACAGCATTGCTAAATCAACATTGATACCGCATTTTGAATTCAATAAGGCATATGTTCTGATGGTTATTGCCATCCTTGGAACTACAATATCACCATATCTTTTCTTTTGGCAGACTGCCGAGGAAGTAGAGGAAGAAGTTAAGAAAGGCAAAATAGAAGAGATGGACAAAGAAGACAATTCTAAACCCAAAGTTACAAAAAGTGAGCTAAAAAATATGAGAATAGACACAATCACAGGAATGATTCTTGCCCAGGGAATATTTTGGTTTATAATGATAACATCTGCTTCAACTTTACATAATAGTGGAGTTACCAGCATTTCAACAGCGCAGGAGGCTGCCAAGGCGCTTGAACCATTGGTCAAAGGCTTTCCATATTCTGGGCAGATAGCTGTTGGTTTGTTTGCAGCTGGAATTATAGGTACTGGTCTACTTGCAGTTCCAATACTGGCAGCTAGTGCATCTTATGCCATATCAGAAAGTTTTGGATGGAGAGAAGGATTGTACAAAAAATTTATACAGGCACCAAAGTTTTATGGCATCATTGTTGCATCGACTATTATAGGCTTATGGATCAACTTCTCTAACATAGATCCAATTCAAGCCTTGGTATATACTGCTGTCATAAATGGCTTTGTATCTGTGCCTGTTCTAATAATGGTATCAAAAATTGCAAATAATAAAAAGATTCTTGGTGACAATGTAAATAAAAGATTTTCAAATGTAATTGTTACCATTACAATAATTGCTATAGCGTGCGCATCGGCTGCTATGGTATTTTATAGTTTGATTGTATGATACCATGATGATACCACCAGAGTAATATGAAAATAAAATACAACAAGCCATTGGACTTGGAACTACTGATGTTGTGTATTAAAAACATGAGCAGTAGCAATTTTCCAATGAACAATTCACAATATTATAAACTGTGATAAAGGAAAGAAGTTTGAAGATTAGCTACTTATTAGGATTGTCAAAAAATAAGCAACACAAGTCTAATAGCCTTCTTCTGATAAAGAGATATCTTGGCGCTATCATGATCGACACTATCATGAGTAAAATGACTGTTGTCGGCTCACTAAGTTTTATAAATTGCTATCGCAAACATGAGTAAAATAGTAGGCAGAGAATCATATTTGTAGTACGCATCACTATTGCTATATCTACTTACACAAACAACATTTCTCGACTAGACAAGGGCTTAAAATTCCTTGTTTTCATTATTGTAGGTAAAAATAGTAACCATTATAGCAATTTCTCGCCTCTAATTTTTCGTAAGCAATTAGGGTGATAATGTGAACCTTTCTCATCTATTGCAACAGAGGTGTTAATAGTATTGTTACAATAGTCACAATATCTATGACAATATATCATTTGTCAGCTACAACTGCACCAGTAGAATATGCATTATATTAGTTTACCTTCATTAGACATGCACATATACCGAATCCAGCCAGTGATTTATCTGTCGACGTAGGTGCAAACGTTCGCGCTTATACATTAACGGTGGCAAATAAATCCAAGGGTAAGAAGCTAGTGTAATTACGATAGAGGCTTATAGCTGTTCTTTATCAAATCATGTGGGCAGAAGCGCGAGCTACAAGTTTTGCTATTCTAATAGGTTCTGGAATTGAACCTTGTAAAGTAAAAGAATTAAGTATTCTGATAGCAGTTTTTGGAGATAAGCCCCAATACCGTATAAAAAGAGATTTACCGGTTTTAAGTGTGACCTGATCTCTTCTACCCAATTTAGCATACTGATCAAGCTTTAATTGAAAGCTATCAGCAAAATGATATCGTATGTTAGATTCAATACCTTTAGAATCTTCAAATGTTATTCCAATTACAGGAAGTCCAGTTTCGTTTTGAATTAATTGACCATCAATAATATTGTACATGCTAATAATTAAACCACCCAGCATTATGCAGTTTATATCATCCCTTTTCAATGACTTGAACATATAGAGAATATTCTCTGTTGAATCATTGCCCTTTAATGTCGCAGTACCAAAAATAGCTCCATCAATTATCAAATCGCGTCTCATTACCACACCAGCAAGTGTAGATTTTATACTGAATTTCCTAAAACTTTCTGCTACTCCAAAAACTCGGAGTCCCTTTTTCTCTAGATGAAGATTACAATTCTCATAATGATTCCTGTTTTGAGAATTGCTGTCATTAAAAAAAATCCTAACTGACATTATAATGTGGTTATCTGAATCCATAAAATAAACATCTTGGTTTGGTCGGTAAAAGGATATAAGTTTTAGAAGACTTTTACATGTTATCTTATATTTACAAATCTTGTGATACTTTACACAGATCCTTGACTACATCATCAAACATAACCAATGACATGACAGAAACCAGAATCTTAGTAGTGGATGATGAACCCGATGTTAATTTAACACTCAAGGTATCATTAGAAGATAAGGGATTCAAAGTCGATGCATTTGACGATCCTCTTTTGGCATTGGAGAACTTTAAAGCTGGAGTGTATGGCCTTTTAATTCTAGATATTAAAATGCCAGAGATGAATGGTTTTGAATTATACAGAGAAATAAAGAAGATAGATAATAAAGTAAAGGTATGCTTTCTGACAGCTTTAACTGAATTGCATGATTATGAAGCATTTAGGAAAGAAGTCTTTCCTAAGGTAGGTGAAAGATATTTTATTCAAAAGCCAATTGAAAATGAAGAGATGATAAAGAGAGTGAATGAAATGATGACTGGTTGAAAACAGAAATATAATGCTAAAAATTACAGCTTTCATATATTTAGCTTGAGCATGATTAATTATTCAATTTATTGTAGATGAAATCCTAATTAAAGTAGGCAGGTAATCAGAATGTTCTCTCGAATGCTATTAAACCTATAAATAAAATAATTCTTGTTATTCGTATTTCCTTTGAAAGAAATATGCTTGTAGCTGAACAGTTCATAAAAGGCTTGGTAAAGAAATATCGAAAGCATCCATTCATTCATTCATTCATCCAGTTTCTACTGATGCCGGTTGAAACTTATCCTCAAGATTGTAACTTTTTGAAAATAATTAATGCAACAATTACATCCAGCATATCAGAAAAGTATCATTATAGAAAGAAAGAACAATTCAGTATATCAAGGATAGAACTGAAATGCTTGATGACTATTATTTTCCTTGTAGAAAAGACAACTGTAAATTAGTGTAGATAACCAATTGGTTGAAATTATTTGTAGATATGCATAGTTAAATAAAATGAACAGGGCCGGTGCTAAATAGAACGACGAAATTC
Organism: Nitrososphaeraceae archaeon; assembly: GCA_036518375.1. GTDB lineage: Archaea > Thermoproteota > Nitrososphaeria > Nitrososphaerales > Nitrososphaeraceae > Nitrososphaera_A. The sequence continues at coordinate 3,707 of DATDNG010000211.1, forward strand.
TTTTGGAAAATAATGCAACTACAAATATTAGATGTAGGTATTTAATCTGACTATAGCCTATCACAAGAAGGTGATAATACATTTTTATTTTCGAGATCAGAGTGAAATAACTTACTTGTTTGATAAGAAAAACAGAAAGGACGCCGCTAATGTAACAATCTTTGGATTTAATTCAAGTTTAGCTATAATAATAGTCCTCATCGCTCCCGTTCTATTCACTCTTATATTGTACCCTAATACTTTTAGCCTTTCATGGAATCAAGGCCGTGGAGGATTTCTCTTTGCAATGGCTTTTATTGCAGCAGAGTTATTTGGTCTACAGTCCAGAATCTGCAGGAAGAGATTCTACATAGTAATTGGATTATCGATGATCACTATTGGATATTTTATAGCATTACCGTTAGGCCTTAGAGATTCAATTATAGCTGCTGCGCCTTATTATAAGGTTCAGCTAGTTGATAGTTGGGAATGGTTATGGGACTTTATTATAATGGCTCTTTATGTGGGTCTATCGCTGGGCATATTGTTTGGAAAGAAATGGTATAAAATTGCTCCTGCAGGAGCTATTTATCTGATCGGTAGTGCAATAATCCTCTCACTTGATGCGTTCTTTCCTTTTGATAGTCTTGGTCCTCTTCAGTTTATTGTACCAGGATATTTGCAAATAGATCAGGCTTTGATAAATTTCATTAATAGTCACGTTATGAATTTGGGGCCAGGCTCACCAGCAACTGCTCGAGGCAATTTACTTGTATTAAATGGATTGCATGGTCCATTTGCATTACAGGTGTTTTGGCCCTCAGCTGGCGTCCATAGTATGATTATTTATACGCTCGTAATGCTTGCTTTCCTTCTCAAAATGAATATTCCTCTTCAAAGGAAACTTATTTATTTTTTAATAGGAACTGTGGGAACTGCTGCAGTCAATTTAATTCGCATAATTTCATTATCCTTGTTTGCGTTAATGATAACAACCAATGTAAATGAATGGGAAGAATTTCATTCTGTTGCTGGCGAAATCATGTTTCTTCCTTGGTTGGGGATCTATCTTGCCAGTGTCATATATATTGAAAGTAAAAGGTCACAGCAGTTCTTGTCAACAACACAATCGACAACAAAGTCTGCAACCACATCTGCAAATGATCCTTTACACAATGGTAATAACAATGATAATGCAACGGGGTTATAGTCAATTCTTTCCAAGCTTAAAAGTTGTGAAATGAGTAATGCACCATATTATCAAATAACATTTGCTTGCCCAAACAAAATAGCTTTTAGTATAAGCAGTATTTCATTAATTATTAAATTAGTAGTCGATTAGATTGTGTAAATACTTAATTCAGAGCAATATTTCTGTTTATCCCGTCTTGTTTCTAATTATACCTCTGATATTATCTGCATTTACTCATTTTTGGAACCCCTTAGGGTTTCCTAGGTTATACTTTGACGAGGGCATATACATGAGAAGAGCTATGCATGTGCTAAGTGGTCAAGGTCCTCAAGAAGAAGTAACGTTTTACGACCACCCATACTTTGGACAACTCTTTTTAGCAGGTGTTTTGGGAAGCATAGGCTACCCGCATTCTCTCGTCCCTCCAAATACAGGTAGCAATATGCAGTATTTTATCGAAATGCTCTATTTTGTTCCGAGAATAATGATGGGAATTCTTGCTGTTATTGACACTTTTGTTATTTACAAAATATCAGAATATTATTATAGCAGAAAAATCGCATTGATTTCCTCGACTCTTTTCGCAGTGATGCCATCAACATGGTTTACTAGATGGATATTATTAGATTCTATACAACTTACTTTACTTTTGTCGTCAATATTGTTTGCAGTCTATACAAGAAATTCTAAAGATAAAAATAAGAGAAATAGACCAAAACTTCCACTAATCTTACTTTCTGGTATTTTTTTAGGGTTAGCAATATTTACAAAAATTCCTGCGTTTACCATGATTCCATTAGTAGGTTTTCTTGTTTACATAAATAACCGCAACATGGATTCCAAAAATTTGCTTGGATTATGGCTTATCCCAGTGATCCTGATACCCTTAGTTTGGCCCGCTTACAGCATATCAATTGGTAGATTTAATTTCTGGATAGCAGGTATCTTATGGCAAGTACACAGAGAAAGCCAGCCATTTCTTGCTTCTATAGATAGTTTCCTCAGAAATGATCCAATTTTATTGACGCTTGGCATAGCTGGCATAGCTTTTGCAATAATAAAAAAAGATTTTCTGCTTTTATTGTGGTCCATTCCATTTATAATTTTCCTCTTCCTCATCGGATATGTATCGTCATATCATCTGATTCCATTATTACCAGTACTTTGTATCGCAGGTGCAGTATTAATAGGAGATATACTAAACAAACTTGACAAAAGAAATGTTCTGAGGACATTAGTGGTATATGCCATAGCTTCATCAATAGGAATCTTTGGGTTAATTAATACAACTATACTGATAACAACAAATGTCAATTCCTCTTACTTTAAATCAGCAGCATTTGTTGTTCAATACTTACAGAATATTAATCATGGATCTGTTAATTATAACTTTAACAAAATAACTGTAATTGCAGACCCTTTTTTTTTATGGATACCCCAATACATATTTCAATTGGATTTCAATTACCGAATGTACTACGATAGCACGCCAATTAAGACTCAAAGGGCTCTTTTGATAGTCGATCACGGTCTCACGAGTGCCATGTCAAGGAACGATGATGCAGCCAAACAGCTAAAACTGATTTATCATTCCCCTAAAACAACTATATTAAGGACATTTAGGGAATATGGGAATAAAGATAACCAAATATCAATATATCAATATGTAAAATAATATCAGAAATATTGAACTACAGGTGTATTATTCATTTAACGAAAGAAAAAATAAAACTGAGCGACTTTTAATTAATTGGATTCATCACACCCTAGCAGATCTAAGGGGCGAGTTTGTTGGAGAAGATTTCGCTATAACATCCTGCTACACTGCTTAGACTGAGCTTCCCATTGCTGTCAACAGCTTTTTGCTCTACACACTGATTGAATAGATCCAGATTGAATTGATCTTGTACACCAAGACCGGGCTTTGTTGCGCTGGAGACTGCATTAGAGTTGGTATAGTTGCTGTTTGAGACTGGATTAGAGTTTGTGTTAAAGCTGGAGCTTGGGTTGGTATTAAAGCTGGAGCTTGGGTTGG
>DATDNG010000212.1:0-2619 GCA_036518375.1 Nitrososphaeraceae archaeon
AAAGATATTCCATTATCCAAACTCCATATTTCTTTACATGTTAAGGCTTGCTTTATAGTTGTTATATTATTTTCCTTACATATATCATTGAATGATTTAGCATGATGTACCTCTAGTCTTAGACCTTTGTTGTCTTTGATACTTGCAGTACACATCCGGCATTTGAACTTGTCACGTTTTAAAATTGCAATACGCCAGTTTAGATATTCTGTTGTATTTCTTATTTTCAGTTTTAATAGTGATATTGATAGCTCAGTGTCATGCTGATCTTCAAATAGATTATTACTTGTATTGGCAATAATATCCTCGTCTACTTGTACGTCAATGTCTATTTTATTTAGATTGATTCTTGCTATATGTCGATTTAGCTCTTCTCTTGCTATTTTTTCAAGGCATTGTATTACCATTGATTTAACTGTAAAATAATCTATTTTTTTATCTATATTGTAGGCCTTACTGGTTGTATTGAACACCTCCAAACTATTTTCTTTCTCTTTGTTATTCCATAGTCTCAGTCTGTATATCTCGTGTTGGCTCTTCCCTTAGTTCGTCATACCATTTTCTTCTTCCTTTCTTCTTTTTGATATTACTACTATAGACAGTCCTATCAAAGCCCAAAAAACCTAGGACAGTTTCTGCAGCGTCAAGTATCATTTCTTTGTATTTTTCCTTGTTGTACTGCGACAGAGACTCTGCTTGTGCATTACCTATAGCTATAGGTACCACTCTACACAGAGGATTGTTGTGCTGTGAGTTTGTATAGATATATTGGATAGTGTCGCCTTTTATTGGATGCTTACCTGTGTGATTGCTTAGCTGAATGGCAGCAGAGACATGAGGAAACAAACTCTTGTACTTTGCTATGTCCTGTCTAAGTAACTTAGAGATTACAAGGTCTTGCTGCTGAATATCTTCTCCAGTCATAATTTTGTCTATTGTTTGAGTGACAAGTAAAAGAGCATCTTCATATCCTTTGCTTATTACCTCAGATGAATCTTTGCAGTCAAATAGTGTGTATAATAGCTGTGTTTGAAATTGCTTTATAAAATTAGGTGTGTCATGTCTTCTTATCTCTATACCTCTAACAACTAACTCATCTTCATGAGTAATTCCAAAGTAATGCTTGAGTACTTCTATCTTTTCGTCGGCTTCCAAAGGTAACAAAACTAAGAACTTATAATGGCAGTCAATAGATATTGGAAGACCGGTTTCTTTGGAAAGTGTATCTATAAGTTGCTGATAATCTCTCGCAGTACAATAACCTTTCTTTTTGATAAATACTGAATCAGTATCAGCATATACTAGCTCATATCCTGACTCTTGGACAATATCCTTTGTTCTTATCAGTATATCCCTAGACAGTTTGTTTATTTCCTCAAAGGCAAGGACATTCCCATACCTATTCCATAGAGAGCCAGTTGAACCATACAGGGAAACAAGTATGTTCTTTAGCGAATTAACTCTCTGATCACACCATACATATTCCATGCTCTCTTTTGGTAAATGTTTTAACATCCTCTTAAAATAAAGGCGTCTTTTGAGAAATCTTTCTACTATGGTTGGGAGTAATCCTTTCTGTTTGTTGGATTGTTGGTCTTGTTTTTGCACTGCAACTCTCTTTCCTCCTTCTTCCAAAGTGACAGTCTCATGGCTTAAGTTATGATTTACAATTAGATTTGCGTATTCGCTATCATAATCTATAGCCACAACGTTTTCATGCATGCCTATTTGTGGAGATATTATCATACCTCCTTTGTCCCTTGAAACGATTTGCTCTATGGTCCTGATGTGTTCATGATTATTGTTATTATTATTGCTAATTCCAGTGCTATTGTTATTTGGAATGACGAAACCCCTCTGGATTAACTCATAGCAGTTTCTGCTATCTATCAGACGGTTTATACTATATCTGGCTGCCATACCTAAAGGAAGGAATCCAAACCTAGCCCTTTCTATCAACCCAGCTAATCCAAACTGGTCAAAATATGTTGAATGCCTGTAGCTACTACTAATACAAATCCTTCCTTTGATTCTACGAGTCAATAGGATTTTTGAGGTATCGAAGTCATCATTATCCACTATCTCTCTTCCAAGCTGCAAATTAAACCCGATCTTCTTTGCTCTGGCAAACAGGTAATGCAATATCGTATTATTACCATAATCTCCCATGCAGATGATAATATCAGGATCTTTGTCATGAACATAATTGGAGAACTCTTGAAGAATGGCCTTTTCTTCACTATTTTGAAATAAGATGTCTTCCTCTCTTTTCTTCTTCTCACCGGTTTCATATCTAACCTTAATCAACCTAATTCCATCATCTGAAGCAAGTATTCCTGAAAATGTATGAAGGTCAAAATATAGTAATGAAAATGGAGGTGGTGATGGAGATACTTCTCCTGGTTCTTCGTCATCATCAATCTTGCTTATTTGAAGTATCTTTGAACCACTATGCTCTACTTTCACCATACTTGTAGGCTCGATCCTCAATTTAGTAAACAGATACTGCTGAATACGCGAGAGATCTGCATTGAACAGTTGCTTTACTCGAGAGTCTTCACCTATCTTCTTTAGAAAAGGTTGGTAATACCTTGTGGATTGTATCTGAACATAAAGTAA
>DATDNG010000213.1:0-2167 GCA_036518375.1 Nitrososphaeraceae archaeon
TTGAAGTAGATAAAGCCTTTGCTGATGTTGCAAAAAGAAATATACAAGATGCAGGCTTTCAGGAGAAAATTGATATTATCGTTGGTAACGCTCTTGAAGTGATACCTAGACTTGGTTGCAAATTCGATTTACTTTTTTAGATGCGGCAAAAGATGAATACCTAAGATACCTCAATTTGGCCGAAGCAAAGAATCTGATAGAAAAAGGAGATATAGTGATTGCAGATAATGTAGGTGTATCAAGAAATGAAATGCTGGATTATTTAGATTACGTGCGAAATTCTGGAATATACAAGAGCGAGACCATTGAAACTATGTTGGAATTTACTGATGATGTCAAGGATGCAATTGAAGTAAGTATCAAAGTTGTTCAATAACGATATTGATGATGCATTAAAGCTCAACAGGTGCTGCTAAGTTAAGGGTTATTACCTCCTTGTGAATCATTGGAGACCAGTTTTGATAAATTATACAGAAATATGAATAATAACACAAACCATTGATATACATGATTTAAGTTGCAGCTTAACTTCTTACAGGGAAAATAATCATTCATCAAAACCTTCAGTTCTATCCTTTACATAATCCATAGTTCTTTATATAATAATGCTCCTTTGATATGACGCATGTAGTCTGTGTCTCGCTTGTTGTTAGCGGTCATCCCTTTGCATGTTTTAAGTGACACTGTAATAGATTACATCTCTCTTCTCTTGCTCTTCTTCTAACTGGATCTTCATGATAATCAGGTTTATACACTCTTTTTAGGAGTGTCATTATTCTTTATAGTTCTACAATGTGGCTTAATATATTCAGCTAAAGTAGCTCTATTAGAATTCTTTAATTGGATCGATGTCCATAAACACGTGCAATAGGAGGAGATTATGAAGGTCTTAAATATAAGAATCATAGATAACATGAATTATATGATATTGAGGCATTCGGCGATTATAGCCTTGATAATGCCGGCTTTTCTTTTAGGATTACTTTGGACAAACAGCGTCTACGCTATGGATGATATAAAGCCTGCATCTACTACAACAACTATAAATAAATCATCATCACCTATAACAATAACAAGTAATTCAAACAGCGTATATTCAATCCCATCAACATCTGTTCAAGTCGATAGATTCAGTGCTAACTATGCCATATCTGGTAAAATCTCTTCTTTGAATAATTTGAGGCATTTGATAACTTCAACAATAGTGAATGATTTTGACAAAAACCCTAACATAGGATATGTAGCTAATAGTAGCAGCAGTCAAGCACCCAGTACAACTTCTTCTCGTCACCAACCAGGACTTCCCAATCCATTTGTGAGTAAGGATTCGATAAACCAGAAGATTACAAATGAAATCCAACAGGCTATTGCAGCTGCAGCAGCATCTTCTACTAGTTCGCTTGAAAAACTTGTAGAAATAAAATGCACTTTTGGAATGGTATTAGCTGATTACAAGTGCTCTTGATTTCAAGAGAGTAATTGATTTTTACCAAACAATATTTTCCTTGAATAAATCCTTTCATAAAGGTAGCAACTAATTCTGTATATTTCATGATATAAATGACAAACACATTTATCTACCATAAACACATTACCTTGACTATGCCTTCACTTTGGACTTGTATGGTCAAAAAGGTCATTTGCTACGCTTTGTGTTCAGGTAGAGCTACTGTATAGCAACCTCTACAGGCTTCTTTCCTTTGTCATAGAGTTCGTATGCCTAGGTAGTTGTATCATAATATAACTCATAATTTGAATTAATTATTGAGGCTGTCACTGGAATAAATGATTAATATCATATTCAATGAATCGATAGCAAGTAATGATACTCTGAATAAAGACGGTACTGTGAACTATTATGAGAAGATATTGCCATCTGAAGAAGCAAATCAATACTTTGGTCTGTTAATGCAAAATATCCAATGGAAAAATGACGACCTCGTCTTTTTCGGTAAACATGTTACTACTAAGAGAAAAGTTGCATGGTATGGTGATTCTGAATACTTGTATACTTATTCAAATACAGCAAAGCGAGCATTAGCATGGACGAAGGAACTTTATGAACTTAAGCAAATAGTACAAGAATACGCAGGAACAAAATTTAATTCCTGTTTGCTGAACTTGTATCATAATGGAAATGAGGGTATGGGATGGCATAGTGATGATG
>DATDNG010000214.1:0-10991 GCA_036518375.1 Nitrososphaeraceae archaeon
ATTGCGATCAATGCCTCGTTTTATAGATGCATTAACAATTTCCTTAAATTGCGATTCGTTATTAAAAGTGAAAACAACATGATCACGATCCTTCATTTCTAAGATAAGGTCGCTTACATAATTCATCTTATTATAAAATGCTTCTTCCTCATCTAGAAATTGGTTTATTATATGTCTTAATAGTTCGGGTTTATTTGACATACCCATACTTTTGGCCCTAGGTGTTTGCAGGAATTGATCTAATCTTTTTATCAGAAGCTTTGGAAAGTGGACATAATACCAATCCTTGCGTCCCATAAGAGCGCTTTCTCCAGATTATTATAATATTGTTATTGTTATTATGGTATTATTGACAGGCTAACATACATACAACCATCCTGTTAAATAATAGATTTGAACGATTTTTGCATACCGTCTATTGCTTAAATGAAAGTCGTGTTACCAAATAAAAATAAGAGATCGCAGACCTTTGTACTATGTGGCATGCTATTATATTGTCATTCTAATTCTCGAAGTTGATGAATACCTGCATTCATGTTGTTTTTGCTTTATTCTTATTATGTGGTTTTTTTCACCCTGTCCAGATAAAATCTTTGAATATTCATAGCGATCTCATCAAGGCAATCTTCTACAGCAAAGTGTCCTGAATCAAGCCTATGCATCTCTGCATCTGGTAGGTCATTGAGATATGATTCTCCACCCTCTCGAGTAAAGAATATGTCATTTTGTCCCCAGAAAATCAATGTCTTTGGTCGATGCTCCTGCAAGAATTTTTGCCATTTCGGATACAATGCAACATTAGTGCGGTAATCATAGAACAAATCCATCTGCACACGTCTTGCATTTGGTCTTTCTATGAATCTAAAGTCCATATTCCAATTATCAGGACTAATGACTTCGGGAGCCTTATGACCATGTAGGTAGACTTGCTTTATCGTATCAAGTTGGAGAAATCCGTATAGCGGCTCCTCAGTTTCAGGAGTTCGATTCTTCCAAAGTGCGTTACGTAGACCATCCCACGTGCTAGTAAAGCCAACCTCATAAGCGTTTGTATTTTGAATTATTAACCATTCAAGCCATTCAGGATGTCGACTTGTGATTCGAAAGCCTACAGGCCCACCATAGTCTTGCATATAAAGGCCAAAGCGAGTAAATCCGATTGCACTCAAAAAATCTTCAACGATCTCAGAGAGCCGATCGAAGGTATAGTTGAAGTCATTTGGACTTGGCATATCGGAGTTCCCAAAACCAGGATAGTCTGGCGCTACAACGTGGAAATGATTGGCTAGCACAGATATAAGGTTGCGGTATTGATGGGAGGAAGAAGGAAAGCCATGAAGCAATACCATCTTGGGATTTGAAGGATCACCTGCTTCCCTGTAGAAAACCGACAGCCCATCAACTGTTATAGTCCTGTGAAGTACGTCTGTGTTAACCAGTTTTTGGTTTGAAATTTGTTTATTCATGTCAATCACGAAAACTGTCCTTTTTTATTTAACAATTAGGGTTTACCGGTGCCTTACTGTAAGCCTAGGGATTAGAAGAATAAAGATTGCAATATACGGAGTAGCATGTGAAGTCTATGATCACAACAAGGTAATTTAAAGTCTAGATACATAAGTACAGATTTTATATCCAGACTTTGATTTAAGGACCAAAGTTGAATGCATAGCTCAACATAAAACCAAAAGCAAAAGTATACTTCTGTCAAATGGGGTCTTTATTTATAGAGATCCATGCAAAAAAATGAGCGAATAATAACTATTGCAATAATGGCAGGGTTGTTTGGAGGATTAGTCGGTGGCCCTATTGCCAGTCTAGTGTATTATGATGCTCCACCATACGAGAGGTTTAAGCTGTTTATAATTCCCGAATTCATCGGATTTGTATGTTTGGGTTTAATGGTTTATTTTGGCAAGTCAAGGAAAGAGAAAAACAAAAACATATAACAGAAATAAAAAGTACTTGTTCAAGATTGTTTTTGTAAAAAAAAAGATCTTGGCAATTTGTTTGTAGACATGATTGACTAATTATTGATAAACGATAAGTCAATATAAAAACACCGAGACCATCATTATTCAACTTCTACATGTAGTAGTCATAGTAGTTCAGTTAGTCTGTCATTCCATCTATATATACCAGTATCACCCACAAAGGCTTTCTTATGTTATGCAGTTGTCTATATTTCTATTTCAAGGCCGTACATTGCCGCCACGTTTACAATGTTCTCAATAACCGCTGGGGTTATCTGCGGTGGTTGAAATGACGTTTTGTCTTCAATTGGTATTACAATTTCTTGAAAGCACTTTCCAAAGTGTGGTGGAGTAATAGTTACCAATAACTTTCCTGGAGAGCTGCCAATATTTTTGTATGTGTGGAATTCTCCTATTGGGACATATGTGAACTGTCCCTTACTAGCCCTTGTATCTTTACTGCTACCATAGGGAAATGAAAAATCTCCTTCCAGTACATAAAATGCTTCGTCTTCCATTGAATGCTTGTGAAGTGGAGGCCCGTTATTAGGTATTGCTTCAATTTTCCATACGCTATATCTACCCTGCGTTTCATCACCACCAATCTTTATTGTGTAGACATCACCCAATATCCAAAGGCTTTTCATCTTAGTTTGCGAAGCAGGAAACAAAACTATCTAATCTAAGAAACTCATTTGAACGCAGTATTTATTATTGTCGCATTCAAATCGAATTTGCGTTAGTAGCAAGAATGCATTATATTGTATAGCAAATTCAAAAAAACAGACAAGTGAGTTTTGTACGATGTTGACAGGGATACTGCATTGGCAATATCATCTAGCTTTCAAGGAACACCTACATTCGTAATAGAAAAGGCTGATGGTTCTAAAGCGGAAAGTCTACTTGGTGCATATCCTTTTCCTTCGTTTCAAGCTATAATTAATAAGAAATTAAGTGAGTAATGGAGTCTTTTTTTCAAATTGGCTATACATTGCTTTAGCAGGAGCGATATCGTCAATATTTTGGATTATCTTTAGTGTTTTTGATCAATTACTCTTTTTCTCTCCGGTCTTTGTATTTTATCTACCTGATGACGCAATAACAGGATTTATTCTTTTAACTGCAATACTTATGGGAATAGTTGTAAGTATGAATGTATATATAGTGAAGCATTCAAGAAATCTAAAGATAGATATTGGCTCGGTTTTTTCAGCCTCTACCCTAAGCATGATCTCAAGCACGTGTGCAAGCTGTTCGTCAGTAGGCTTCCTACTTGTTTCCACATTTGGTGGAATAGGAGTAACGGCATCAACATTTCTTTCCAATTATCAGATTACTCTACGCATCATCTCGATAGCTCTTTTGGTGTGGGCATTATACTCAGCCAGTAGCAAATTGATTAGAAGTTGTGTATTGAATCATAGTGCAGATGATGGAGCCAAGAACTTGTCGAATCCATAATTAATTTGCTGAAATTATTCAAAAGTTACATCGTATAATCATCTATCAGATGCGCTTAGGTTGGCACTTAACAGTATAGTTCATTTGTGGGAGATAAGCAGAACTGACAGTAATTGCGTTCGTACTGTTTTATTGTGAGCAATACTAAATGCTGCCATACCGTGGTCCATGGTACATGGTTGCTTTTTCTGTGGAGAAACAATGGTATTCTTGAATTTCTTAAAACACGATACATAGTATTTGCCAATCTAACATATCTTGATTCTTTCAATATCCATATTTGATTATGCTCTTACAAAGCTTTAACGATATTCACATAAAGGATTCTACTGAGCCCGGCGGATCAAGACTAAATATATCCTATGAAATAGCATATCCGTGAAGATTTACTATGTGTTAATTTGTTTTATGATAATGACACTGGTCGCTTCTATTATTATGCCAACATCAATAACAATAGCAAGATGTCCTAATGGTATGCACAAAAGTCCAAGCGGAGATTGTGAAACTGTAATACCTCATACAGGTTTGCCTAGATGTCCTAATGGCTATCATAGAAGCCCAAGTGGGGACTGCGAACAAATAAGTTCCTCATCCTCATCACCATCATCAGCACCATCATCTGACAGCAATGATCGTTCTGGTTCTACTGACTTTGAAGATGACGATTCAGTAGCTTCCACCCCATTAGTATCTTCTTCTCCCATTACATCATCTGGTGTATCAACTTCAAGTGATCAATGTGACCAAACTCTTTGGAAACATATCTATAATCCTACCAGGCTGCAGGTTGTTGATACTTGTAAATCTGTTTTAGGTGTTATAGAAAGCAAAAGGGTTGAAAAAGATGGCGATTACCACATAAGAGTAAAACTTGATCCTCAATTTTCAAATTTAATAAATTCAGCTAATATAAAAAATCAATTAGGTGATCTGGTTGTAGAACCAATCTGTGTAAATAAAATAACTCAGGCAGATGCTATTTCAGCTTGTCAGAACTTTCACCAAAATATTAGCATACCACCTATAGGTAGCCATGTAAATATTACTGGATCATACGTATTGGATAAAGAACATGGCAATTGGGCTGAAATACATCCTGTAACTTCTATACAGGCGATACCTTAGCAATGACAAAATATGTCGCATCATCAATGCGTCTTGATACCATCGTTTGTGAAATATAACCTTCAAATATGTACAAAAAATCATGTTGTAATTATCTGTACATGACCTGGAAATTAATACACAATAACGAAACCATTGGAGAATGGTCAGAGGATATTATTGATAAGATGGCTGAGAAATTAAAGAAAATGTCTAAATCCCAAGAGACGATTGAGGCCTTCAGAGATATTGCCGAATTTCTTCCTGATCCAATTCGAGACACTCTCCATGATTGATGCTATAAAAATTGTCGAGGTAACTAGTATATGGTACCAGCCAGTTCCAGATATGCTGCCTGTCACAATCTGGTTTTCTGCAAGGGAAACGGTCGTCAAAAACATTCAGTCCTGTCCTTGATATGCTGAATGAACTGCTCCATCATCATGTTCTTCTTCAATTCAGTACCATACATTTGATGAGGCAATCTTCTTAACCAACCATCTACAAGCTGTACCAATAGGTACCATCTGTAAAAATAGGCTTCCTACCGTCGTACCTGTTCCTTACTTAACTGCTTGAAAAACTGATAGCAGACTGAAATTGTTCTTTCCCTCGATAGATACATCATCAAACCAGACATCTAGGCTCGTAAGAAACTCATAGCCAATATGAAGATAGTCATTGTGCAGATGTGATCGTCCGACAAAGTTGTGTTTCTGTAGTGATATCCTTCTCGATACTAGAGACCTGAGGGTTAGGTAAGGATCACATCAATGATTAATCTTAAATTATACCTTTTCGATACAGAAAATAGACTGCAGCTACAGCAGCCGGAATCCCAAATATAACGCCAAATGTTATGTATACAAGTGTTAGAGGGTTTACTCTGAATGGATTGTTAGCTGCACTATTGGCACTCTTATATTGCGCTGCTAGTTGATTTGCAGCAGCTGAAGAAATGCTAGGATTGTCATACACCGTAGTATTAAACTGAGTAAAAGATGATTTTGCACCTCCAATATTTTCAATTCTAATAATTGTCATCTGGCCATTCTGCTGCATTCTTCAGCACACTTTCTACATGCTTGAGCACATTGCTGACAATGATCCATTTGTGTATGTTTTTCACATTCTTGCGCACATGCATTGCAAATGTCAGCACATAGACTACAAACTTGCTTTGCATGTTCGCCATCCATCGACATGATCTGTGATGCAGCATAGCATATACTAGCACATTCTCTATTTAGTTGAATACATCTCTCAAGCATCTTTATATCTTGTTCTCTAAGACACGAAGTAGCACAGAATTCACATGATTCAGCACAGGTCTTACAGGTATCTATACAGCTTTGATATTTTTGGTTTTGAAGCGCTTGTGAACCTGTCATTTGTATTACAAATGAATAGTATCATTTATTATATGTGCTTTTTACCGACTAAGACCAGATCAATATCTAGGTTGGACGAAAATCCTGGACTAGCGCTTATTTTTTCTCTGGATATAAGATAGCTGTTTTTTATCTTCTTTCAATAAATTCATTATTGCATTTCCATAAATTTCATATACATACTTCTCATCACCATGATTGATAGTCTTGTTTTCATAGGACTTAGCCGCTGTTATAAGATGCCGAGACATCTTCTCTGATATCCTATTAATTGCGTCAGGAGTATGCTCGATTTCATAAGCTGACGACAGCTCTTCATTATACTGAAGAAGCAAAGATAGAACTGCCCTAGCTCTTTCAAGACTTACAGGATAAAAGTACCTGGCGATATTTTTTGGAAGAGAATCCAAATCATAAACAAACAAATATGCTACTGAAGAAAGAAATGTCTGCATTATTCTATGCCTTTCAATTTCTCTTTTAAATATAGTTACCAGTCTATTAGACCTTAGTATTTTCATGTGATGAGTCAGAGAAGCACCCGTCAATCCAAGTTCACTGGCCAAGCCTGCTTGCGTCATGGGTTTCTGTCTGAGTAAATCTAAGATTGCTCTTCGCATTGGATCAACAAGTATTTTTGCAATTTTCACATCATTTACAACATAAACTGCTTTCATATTTTGATAGATTCACTTTCCTAATTTGTTTCTGCGATTATGTACCATATACAAGTTATTAAATATATTGAATCGAATAGATAGAACTAATTATGTATGTTTTAGTTATAAGGATTCAGAAGCCTATCAAAGATGAAGTAGTATTTAGTATAAATTGATCAACATAATGAGAATCTTCTATTAATTTTAAGATCTAGTTAAGACTATTTTAGTTGTAATTGTTGCTTACCTGTAATGCTCTGTACTTTATATTTGCAGCAAAATTATATAGACTTAAATAATATTAAATACATCTAACCATTAAGTTTATCTAACTCGAATGTGTATAATCATTGATGCTTAACTTACAGAAATCATCTACACCCGTAAGTAGTAATAATAAACTACTATCCTCAGATCAAGTCTTGGTTAGAATCAATGGAACACTTCCTGACATAGAATCGCTAGGAAATGCAGAGAAATCTGAAAGAGCAGCTGAAATAAAACAATATGGAATAAACACAAACACTTCTTGTTCATTATTTGCTTCGGCAAACGAAGAAAGAGATCGAGTTTATCATTTGTTGATTGATGTCGGTCATGGTATAGTGCAAAGCATTCAAAAAGGAATTTCTGACCTTGGATTTAATAACTTGACATCATCTCCTTCCTATTCCTCATCAGTTATCGTTCCTGATGCCCTACTAATAACCCATTCGCATGAGGATCATATCGCTGAGCTGCCTCTGCTAGTAGACAAAGCAATTAGCGGGTCAAAACGTTTGACCGTATACTGTACGTCCGAATGCCGCGATCAGATAGTTGCTAAATACCCACAAATTTCATCTATGATGAAAAATAACCAAATGTCATTTACAATAGTGTACCCAGGCGAAAATGTCCAGATAGGCCCTTTTTCGGTAACGCCGCTTTCAGCTTATCACGGCGACAACTCTCTGCCCGGATCTGTAATATATATAGTAAAACTGGCTAATCGAAAAATAATAGCAGGATGGGATTTTCTCTCGCTGCCTAACGTTGATGAGAACTTGCTTTGGAACCCAGATCTTGCTGTTTTGGGTACTCAAAGTTACAATCCCCATCCTCAAACTGGCATGATCTCTATAAGTGAAGCATTTGAATTGATTAGAAGATGGAATGCAAAAGAATGCTATATAGTTCATTACAGAGGTCTTTTAGATTTTGAAGAAGCATCAAACCAATGGTTTAGAGGTCCCACCAAAGCTATGACGACAGATGAATTGCAAAAGGTAATAGGTTCAAATCTTAAAATCATAAGCAGTGAAGGAAAATTCAGAATAACCGTAGCTAGAGAAGGAATGATTTGGGATAGCAATACAAGTGCATCGCCAATTGAGGAAAAAATGAAAGAAAAGTTTCAAGAATCTTCAGATAAAAACACTTCTGCTCTAACTCCTGAGTTTATTGAAATTGAGAGTCTTCAGAACTATATTTTTAGAATTGAAAGCGAACCTAAAGTTGACAAGCTGAAAGTGATGATAGAAGATGCAGTCAATAGATATAATTTAGAATTTGATAGACCTAGAAGAGTTGAAAGCACAGATGACAGTGAAAGTCAGGTAATAGTTGCACAAGGAGTAAAAGGAATGATGGCTAAAGGGCCAGATCTAAGAATTGAAATAGCACCAAGATCAGAAAATGAGTATGCCATTAAGGCAAGAGCATCAAAAGGAAAAAAGAAGAATGTATTTAACGATGAAATATGGATTAGTAACACGGATGCAGAGAGATTAAAGAAGTATATCCAAGAGAATTTTAGGGTTCACAATTCACGACCAACAGTAACTGCTAAGTAATAATCTGTATCTGGATATGGCATATCATAGATTGGATTGAATATGAAAATGAAAAAAAATTCATCTTTGACTTTAAAGGGTTTAATTTGCAGTATAGCATTGATAGGATCTCTTTTATCAGTATCCATATTATTGTCATCATCATTAATCCTATTTTCAGCAAAACCAGCTTTTGGTGATGGGTTGACTCAAGAAACACTTTCAGCTTCTTTTGGAAATAGAAAGGCTGATTTACTTATAAAAATGTGGCCTCCTACAGTTACAACTGAAACAATCCAACAACAGGGTCAAACGCCAATTATTCAATTTAAATTATTTGATTCAAATACAAATCAAGGTATCAAACATGTAACATATTTTATAACCATAGATAAAGGAGGTAAGAAATTACTTGCCAATACATTTCACGATCATAATGGTGACTTACACCTAGAGATGAAACCAACGAACTCAAGTCAAATAGTAGTTAATGGAGATCAAGATCCTATATTGAATGCCTATACAGGTACACCGGAGAATCCTGTAATTGCTTCAGGTCCAGTCTTTTTGCAAGGTGGATTATATCACTTCAAAGTACAGATATCAACAATAGACTTTGATAGAACCCTTATTCCAGATAATCAACAACCTACCTTTGATGGCTGGCTGAGTGTAGGAATCACTCAAAATCAGAATATAGTTGTTAATGGAAAACAAATGCCAATTAAGATAATTTCCTATTATGATAAGCCAAATGACTTTAGCTTTAACAATAAGGACATGCAAATGAAGATTGCGATGCCATTTGATTGGGACCTAAATAGATTGAACAAAGTCAAGATTTTTGTCCATGAAGAATTCCATATTCCAAAACCAAGTGCGCTTACTTCAAAGGGATCATATTCTGGGACAGTAAATGGTATTGATATAACAAAAAATATTGTAGTTGATAACAGCAATCCTCAGAAAGATGTAATTCATTTTATGTTACCTAAATCTGCGGTAATCAAGATTGCCGAACAGGTAAACAAAAATGGACAAGCATCTAATCCGTTGATGACATTTACTTTGCAGCCTGGAGGTGCAGCAAAAGGAGCTATTGGTTCTTCTTCTCCTCCTCCTATGACAGGCATGGCAAAGACAGCATGACTTCTAGTTAATCGAGTTAAATCAAAATGTACATGCTTATGTCATCAAAATACACGTCATATGGTATTGTTGTCACTGTTGGTCCAGCAGTTATGCTCATATTTGTATTTGTCATTATGGGATCTGCACAATACGCCACAGCATTGGGCGAGCTTGTATCGTCATTATCAGATGTAAGCCTTTCTAGCACTAAGATTATTCAAATTAGTGCAAATCAAAGCCAAAAAAGTTCAGCAACTGCAACATCTACTAATGACAATGTCATAAATCAAGATCAGCAGAGAAATAATAATAGTTCACAGATCAAAAGCATCACATATACAGCAAAATTCGAATGCGGATCAATAGTTGGAAGTGAGGGGCCTCTCCGACCTGGCCACTACGATACGGACATTAGTATTTTTAATAGACAAGATTATCCTATCAACATATTACTAGATATTGTAACTAATGGAGGTGCAAACAAGACTAATCCAATAATAAAGACTATACAACCACAAACATCTACAGGAATTGTATGCAAAGATATACACCAGGTTTTGGGCATTGGAAATAATAACTCAAAGGGGCTCATAGAAGGTTTTGTAACAATAAGTCTTGATGTAAATGGTGAAATTCTAAATTCTCTATCATCTACCGTAGGAGGAGGTGGTGGTGGAGGAAGTACTGTGATATCATCATCACCAGTAACTATTAACGACATTAATAATTTTCTTGACGTAAATGTCTTTTATACTGCAAATGCTCTAGAGTCTTTGCCTCATGAGATACTAGTTAAAGATATAGTATTTTCTATTCTTAACGATGCATCATCGAAGATTCCAAGGTCACTATTGATGAAGCCGCTTGATATTACAGTACAATCGCAATTCAATGAAATATCAGATCCAGAATCTACGGTAAAAGAAATATTATCTCAGAAGTATAACTTGTTGAGTAGTGACCTTCCTGGATTACGTATCCAAATCTTGAATCAGAGTATTGGTGCAGCTGCTATGATTGACGACCACGCTATTTCATCATCGGTTGTAAGACCACAGGCTAGTTCCTAATTGCATGTTTGAATGTCATGATATTTTACATATCTTATAAATTGTAGACAAAATTATGATATTATAGCGCATCCTACTTTTCCTTCTAAAGAAACCTTGTACAATCATCAATCTACCAAATACTTTGACTTTTTTGGATAAAGGGTCCCCTGTATTATGTTATGTATGCATATAGATGGTTAAGTTATTACGCATAACAAAATATTGGTCCCGATTGAAACAATAGTGAAAAATACTGAAAACAATAGGTGAACGGGATAAAAGCAAAGCTAAAAGCTGTACCAGACGTTTTTGACTATATGATCCTCACCATCCTTACGACACTTACTTTAAACAGAAGCATCAATGTCTATCTAAATGTGTTTGCGACTAACTCTTATCATGA
>DATDNG010000215.1:0-2062 GCA_036518375.1 Nitrososphaeraceae archaeon
AATCAATACCCGTCAAAGATAAAATAATAGATATTGAAAATGAAATAGAACCAGAATTCCTTGAAGTTATTTCTGATTGTAAAGAGGCAACTAAAATTTACGTAGAGCTTGCAAAGTCTGTAGGAAAGGAAGCTCTATTTCTACTTGCTGATAGTAAAGCTATGCTTAGAGCAGATAAACTAGGAGTTATAGATTATCTCATAGAAGCCTCATCTCAAAGAGGTGCTGTTGTAAAAATGATCAGTCCTTTAAATAAAGAAAATTCAGATATTATCAAAAGAATATCAAAGAACGCTCCATCTATCACAATTATCAATGGTGGTAGTTCCCACTCGGGTCTATTTTTAGTAGATAATGCAAGATTCATCCAATTTGAGCTCAAAGACCCTAAAGCAGAAGAATTTTCAGAAGCAATAGGATTTGTAGTATACTCAAATAGTAAAGTCAGTGTTAATTCTTCCAAATCGTTATTTGAATTGATTTGGAATGAACACATCCAATATGAAAAAATACAGGACTATGAAAGGCAAAAGGCAGCAGATAAAATGAAAAATGACTTTATCAATATAGCAGCTCATGAATTAAGAACTCCTATTCAACCAATTCTTAGCTTATCTGAGATTATGCGATCTCAAAAGGTATATATCGATGAGTATAATGAATTTTTAGATGTCATTATAAGTAATGCAAGAAGGCTGCAGCGACTTGCGAATGATATTTTGGATGCTACACAAATTGAAAGCAACTTACTAAAATTAGATAAAAAACGATTTAACCTAAGTGAAGTGATATCTGATGTCGTACAAGGCTATAAACATCAGATTAAAAAGGGGGATGAGGATAACAATAGTTTGAAATTAGCATATGAATCTAATAAAGGTAGTACTATTACTTTAGAGGCAGATAAAAACAAAGTCTCCCAAGTTATATCCAACCTACTTAGTAATGCTATTAAATTCACAAAAGAGGGGACCGTATATATTACTTTAGAAAAGAAAGAAGACGATAGTCATGTTATTGTCACTGTAAAGGATACTGGTGAAGGGATAGATCCTGAAATATTTCCAAGGTTATTTTCAATGTTTGCTTCAACATCATATGAGGACACTGGCTTAGGGTTATTTATCTCTAAAAGTATCATAGAAGCTCATGGTGGTAAGATATGGGCTGAGAATAATAAAGATGGTCAAAAAGGAGCTACATTTTACTTCAGCCTACCTATAAGCAAATAATTTAACTTGAATTTTTATAATTTACTTTACAAAGTTCTCTACAAATACAAAGTTTAGATGACTAGAATATGCATCAAAATCACATATAGCCAATATTTTTGTTGTTGCTCTATTTGGTCTATGCTTATCCAAGAGCCATTGTAACACATCATTTGATTTCCATTGGTTCCTTTGCTTATCAAATAATTGAAGTGGTATTTCTCTATTTGGTGATGCAGTACTAACAGAAGAATTAAACTCTTCTGACAGAACCTTTTCTGATGTAAAGATAAGTCCCCTACCTGGTTGAAATAAAACCAGTTGAAGGATGATTTGCATAGTTTTGTCCTCTTTATACTACTGGTTATGATGTCGGATAACAGCATATATTCTGTATTTATTCGACTATGACCTTCTCTGCTATTGTATGGATAATGAATAATGATATGAAAATACGACCTTGAAATTCTGATATTAGCTCAACTTTGGTTGTTGACTGCCAGACCACCAGTAATCAGATTTTTCATTTTGGTTTCCTAATTAGTATCTTATTGCCATCCACTTTTAGTTCATAGGTTGGTTCGGATCTCGTCGCAGGTGGCCTTGTCGGCTTTCCTGTCCTTACATCAAATTTCGAACCATGCCAGGGACATTCAACTTCGTAGCCCTCAAGTGTGCCCTCTGCCAGCGGACCGCCGACATGAGTGCAAACATTGCCAATAGCGTAGTATTTTCCTCCAATATTAGCAACGCAGATTTTTTCACCAGCGACTTCAACCGCTTTCATCTGTGAAGATTGAATATCTTTTGTATCCGCAACCTTGACAAAGTCCTCAATCAATACGGAGAAC
>DATDNG010000216.1:0-2747 GCA_036518375.1 Nitrososphaeraceae archaeon
TAATGACATTACATATAATCGAAACGCTATCTGCGTATCTTAGCTGAATATCGTGCAGTATCATCTGACAATTATCTACATATTTGTTCAGATCACATGCTTTTAGAACTCACTCCGTTATAGATGGAACGCCGCTCTCATATGTCACTAACATGGTATAGCAGCCTGTCTGTAACATGACCAAGGAAGGAAAAAATAACGCCCCCATCTTCGTCAGTTTCAAGTTTAAATGGAGTAGCTACTTTTAATGGCTATCTCAACTGTGCCATTTGGTGAAAAAGTATAATTCACATGCCTTCTTCCGATGTTTTCCTCATGACATTATCTGGTGTTTTGAATTACAAAAAAAATCCTGTTGCAGCTTAGTTATAGCATAACTTGCAACTCTTTTCTGACGCTTATCATAAGTCCTATGTATTGTTGAATTCGATCAAGCATATTATTACATATGCGTATATTACATATGAGTAAGGTACTACAAACATGAATAATTTTAATTATTAATTCCTTTACATGTATATAATAATT
Organism: Nitrososphaeraceae archaeon; assembly: GCA_036518375.1. GTDB lineage: Archaea > Thermoproteota > Nitrososphaeria > Nitrososphaerales > Nitrososphaeraceae > Nitrososphaera_A. The sequence goes on from DATDNG010000216.1 coordinate 529, forward strand.
ATTATTAACAAAGGTTTATATTATTAATAATTTAGATGCGGTTATGGATGTGGCTATAATATGTTTGATGGCACTATTAGTGACAACAATACTATTTACTGCTTCTCCTATTTTGACAAAACCAATGCAGGTAGATGCTGCAAATTCTCCTTTTTTAAATGCCAGAAGTACTAATTTGGCTAGTCCTTCAAATTCTCAAATTATCATAAAGAACAACACAACAATACCCCAGGGTTCATCTGCTCAAGTCAAAATCAAAGTTGTTGCATCGTTCTTTCCAATTTATGAATTTGTTAAAGATGTTGGAAGAGATAAAATAGATGCGTCGGTTCTTATTCCTGTTGGTACAGAACCTCATGATTTTGACCCTACCATACAACAAATACAGAATGTTCAATCAGCAGATATATTAGTATATAATGGTGCGGGGATGGAAGCTAGATGGATAAACAAGACAACTCCGAAGTTTTCAGTTGATAGCAGCAGAGGAATGAAGTTACTTGCAGGTGTTGACCCTGCTATTCACGCACCGACTGATCCACATATATGGCTAGATCCAACACTGGCAATACATCAAATTGAAAATATTCGTGATGGATTGATAAAGGTAGACCCAACGAACGCAGCCTACTATAATCAAAATGCTCAAAAGTTTATTGGACAACTTAAATCTTTAGATGCTTCAATAAGATCACAACTTTCTAACTCTAATTGTGCAAAAAGAGATTTTGTAACATTTCATCAAGCCTTTGGTTACTTTGCGAAAGAATATGGATTAAATCAACACAGCATTCATCAAGGTTTAACTCCAGAAGGAGAAATACTACCACAAAGACTAGGTGAAATTATAAAGCTTGCTGATGATTTAGGAATAAATATCATTTACTCTGAGGATTTAATTGATCCTCGTTCAGCTCAAACCATTGCTCAAGAAATTCCCAATGGTAAAGTGATGGTCCTAAGTCCAATTGAAGGAATAAGGCCGGAAGAACAGAAAGCAGGCATTGGATATCTAAATAAGATGAATCAAGACATAGCTGCTCTTAAGGTGGGTCTTCATTGCAAGACATAGCATTAGACATCGTTACATATTTTAAAAGTCTCACATGAAATAATTAGCAAATGATATTAGTTGTGTGGCAAATGTGAATATCAACGGAAAAAAGCCATTGTTGCTAGACAATACAAAAACAATTAGAACAAAAGCATATTTAAGATATATTTAGATATAATACCGAATTGGCATTATTAACCAATCTCTTTAAATTCTGTATTATTTCCAAGCTAAAACAATGCGCTTGAGTCGAAGTGAGTGATGCTGATCTAAGCGGTACTGATATAGGAAATGCCGATCTAAGCCGTGCTAATCTGGGTGTTGCTAATCTAACTGACGCCAATCTAAGTAACACTAATTTATTTAATTCTAGACCAAATGACAGTTTTTGTTGTAACTAATATAATAGTACAAGAATAGTACTAATCTTCACTACGAAATATTTGGATCGTTTATTTTTGATGCTACGCACATAACAAATGATGAGAAAAAATGTGGGAGTTAAATCGGTAAATGATATCATGGGCTACATCACTCAATTAGGTAATTATAAGAACATGGTTATTTTTTTATTTTTAGTAATCGAAATAGGCTTGGTTTCATTACCCGTATCGACAACCATGATAAATGCGCAATCATATCTTAGTTCTACTTCTGGTAACCACACTGGCAATACTACCGGCACTGGTAATGGTACTAGCACTAGCAACGAGACTCGCCAAATGGGGATTTGTGTAATAGGCGTAAGGAGCCCTTGTAATGGCAATAGCAACTTCTAAACAATTAATTAGATTGAATTACGATGCATTGGGAGGTTTAGTCAAAGACTTGCTAGAAAATTAACTCATTCACAGAAGATCAGAAAATTGAATAATGAAAACAAACCTGCAGACAAATGGCGAGATAACTGGACTATCAGGCAAACCTTGTGACTTTTACAAACAAATAGATATTAACGATCCCCACAGACGGTCTTCCTACTAATACATCAGAGGCCAAGCTAAATATCTGACCATTTGCTCTTAAAGTGTCTATGTTAGTAACAGCAGCACTACTATTAGCAGTATTATTGGTTCCTTGTGTCTGTGCTAATGCTATATTATCAAGTCCGTTATTAGTCGCTGTTGTTTTTCCAGTTGCGATAGTTACCAGAGATAAGGCTATG
>DATDNG010000217.1:0-14116 GCA_036518375.1 Nitrososphaeraceae archaeon
TGGGGTTAATGTCATGAAGATAGATATAGAAGGTGCAGAAGTTCTAGCATTAAAAGGAGCAACAAATACTTTAAAACGATTACGAAAGATCATAGTAGAAATACATGGAGATAACTTTGATAAAGTAAAGCAGATACTTGAGAATTATACTTTTAAACTAGAAGTTATTCGCGCAACTGGGCATATGACCTATATTACAGGTTCAAAGTAAATGATCGAGATTTCTAAAATTAGTATGTTTACATCCAGATACATTTCCATCTTGAGTTGGTTTTAACTTTTTGTTGTACTTTTGATTATTTTGTCCTTTATGTCTAGTATCACTCTTAGATTTTCTATTAGTTTGTAAACAGATTGTAAAAGATTGCAATTTGATATGATATTACAACAGCGTTTGATACATTAAGGAAATTCTATTTCGTATTTCCTTTTTATTTTAATATAATCTTGAGAAGCATAGAAAATAACAACAGTCTGAACAATCTCTGGCTTGTAGGTTATATTACTAACTGCAACAACACAACAATTAGAACAATATATCCCAAGCAACTATTAGAACCATGCAAACCATGTCTAGTATTTTATTATTAGCATACTAATAGGATAAAATCATGATCTTCTACCCTTGCTTGATGTTCTTGTTCTTAATTTTGAAATCTGCTGTGTGAGATCCAGAATTTATTCAGATGTATCTTTTCTCTAAAGCCATATACCTCTTCAGATCTACAAACTTGTTAAAATCTTCGAAGGTAACCATCATTTTACGTCTCTCTTTTGTTGTACCAGTTTTTTTTAATTCTGAGAATACTTCTTTTATTGCGAAAGTTGCAGCATAAAGTCCAGATAATGGAAACACAGCAATTCTATAGCCCATCTTCAGCAGTTCCTTGGCAGACAAATTAGGTGTTAACCCTTCTTCAATCATATTTGCTACCAACGGCGCGTCAATTTCATTAGCAATTTTTTTTAATTCCTCAATTGACTTAGGTGCCTCAATAAATATTACGTCTGCACCTGCCTTATGGTATGCTTTTCCACGTTCGATGGCCTCATCCAATCCAAGTGGTGCCCGTGCGTCTGTTCTAGCTACAATGATAAAGTCCCTACTCTTACGAGCTTCTAATGCTGCTTTTAGTTTTAAAATATAATCATCCTTTGAGATAACATCCTTTCCTATCATATGACCACATCTTTTTGGCCATATCTGATCCTCAAGAAAAATTCCAGCTGCACCCAGACTTTGCAACTCATGAACAAGATGCCATACATTCAATGGATTGCCATAACCAGTATCCGCGTCAACGATTACTGGAATGTTTACTGCACGTATGATTCTGCGAGCATTACATCTAGTTTCCCCTGCATTTAGGAATCCAAAATCAGGCATCCCCAATAATGCTGCAGCAGATCCATAACCTGTTTGAAATATTGCATCGAATCCTACCTGTTGTGCTATTCTGGCGCTCAATGCATCAAACACCCCAGGTAACACCATAATCTTTTTTTTATCTTCAATTTGTGTCCTTAACGAAATCTTGCGTTTTGTATTTTGTATTACCACTACTAGTGCTCCAAACTATTGAAATATTAAATGCTTGCCAGGCTTCAATTTATTATATATTACTATCGTCAGAAGAAATGCATTCAATACTATTTATTGTCATGACAGTGGTAATAATAGATCGTGGGTTAAAAATTGTTGCATACATCATCTGGTACAAATTAGGCTGTTGAAATAGACAACAAAACCAATAAAATCTAATAACATTAAAAGACTTATTCTTCACAGAATACAATCGAAATCCTAAGGCATGGTACTTATCTTATCTGGCCACTATCACTCTAACACATGCGACTAATGCATTAAAAAGAGTTATAGTGAAATGTTGGTAGCAGACGCGGGGTATATATTCAGGGTATATAATATACATACTTCATAGTAAGTTTAAAATATCCCAAAATATTCCACTTATTTTATAAATTTTAGGTGAATGAATGAAAGATGTCAATTCAACAAGGCTCAGCTGGCGGAGTGCCAGTATTAATATTGAAAGAAGGTGCTAGTCAGACAAAAGGTCGTGATGCCCAGAAAAATAATATTACCGCTGCAAAACTGATAGCTGAAATAGTAAAAAGCTCTCTTGGTCCTAGAGGAATGGACAAGATGTTGGTAGATACCCTTGGTGATGTTACGATTACGAATGATGGCGCAACAATTTTGAAAGAAATTGATGTTCAACATCCCGCAGCCAAGATGATGGTAGAGATTAGTAAGGCGACAGATAATGAAGTAGGTGATGGCACATCATCTGTAGTAATATTAGCAGGTGCTCTGATTGAAAAAGCAGAAGAACTGATTGCAAAGGATGTCCATCCGACAATCATAGTTGATGGTTACAGGAAGAGCGCCACCAAGGCTCTTGAAGTTCTTAACAACATTGCTCAGAAAATTAACGCAAGTGAAAAAGAACAATTGACTAAGATTGCAAAGACATCTATGCAAACAAAACTTGTCTCAAAAGAATCTGATGATATAGCGCAAATTGTAGTTAATGCAATACTGCAGGTAACTGAAAAAGCTGACTCTGGTAATAAAGTGGATATCGACGATATCAAAGTGGAAAAGAAGGCAGGTGGTTCGTTGCATGACACCAAATTGATCAGGGGGATTGTACTGGACAAGGAAGTTGTTCATGGTGGAATGCCAAAAAGAGTAGAAAAAGCAAAAATCGCACTAATAAATTCTGCTCTTGAGATCGAAAAGACAGAGTTTGATGCCAAGATAAATATTAACTCTCCAGACCAAATGAACATGTTCCTAGAAGAGGAGAACAAAATGCTAAAGAGTATGGTCGATAAGGTTACCACCGCAGGTGCCAATGTAGTTGTCTGTCAAAAAGGTATTGATGACATTGCACAACATTATCTGGCAAAGGCTAACATTTTGACAGTTCGCAGAGTAAAGGAAAGCGACATGACCAAGTTAGCAAGAGCAACAGCCGCACGAGTAATAAATAATCTTGAAGATCTTACAAGTAAAGATCTTGGTTCTGCCGATCTAGTTGAAGAACGCAAGGTAGAGACAGACAAATGGGTGTTCATTGAAGGAGCCAAACACCCAAAATCAGTAACAATACTAATCAGAGGAGGCTCACAAAGGGTTGTTGATGAAGCCGAACGTTCTATTCATGATGCGCTGATGGTTACAAAAGATGTCATCGAAAAACCCGCGATTGTTGCTGGCGGCGGTGCCCCTGAAGCACATGTAGCAGGTAAATTAAGTGAATGGGCAAGTACACTTTCAGGCAGGGAGCAGCTTGCTGCACAAAAATTTGCTGAAGCTTTGGAAGTAATTCCACTTACATTAGCAGAAAATGCAGGCATGGATCCAATTGATAGCATGACGGAGTTACGCGCAAAGCAGAGCAAGGGTACCAAATGGACTGGAGTTGATGCAAGAAATAACAGAATTGCAGATATATCAAAAATAGAAATTGTAGAACCACTCTCTGTAAAAGAACAGATTATCAAATCAGCAACAGAGGTCGCATCAATGCTTCTTAGAATTGATGATGTAATCGCATCTGGAAAATCAGCTGGTGGTCCACCAGGCGGAATGCCACCGGGCGGCATGGGCGGCATGGGCGGCATGGGCGGCATGGGCGGCATGGGCGAAATGTAAGATCTAGGAAACTGACCTCCAGTTGATTCTCTTTCCCTATCTCTATCTTTTCTTACCCTTTTAATTCCACAACTATTACGTCCTTAACCCAAATTCCCGTTTCATTCATTTGTAACAATTTATTCAAAAAATCCTTCCATGAAATGGTTCCATATGCTTCAACCCATCTCTTGTAATGTTCTGCAAGATTATCAAAAGCTTGAGCATGGTAGGAACAGTATTTACCCATAGAGACTTTCCGTGCACAAGCGAAGCATTTTTTCTCCATAAAATTTGTCAAAGCATAATAAAAAAAATTTTTCGATAACTTATAGTTGTTGTCATATTTGCTATTGTAAATAACTATATCTATCTGGATTCATACTCAAAGCTTCGACAACTGCTACAAGAGCTGAAGATAATAGTGATTTACGTTCTGCTAAGAGTTTATCTACACTTGTTCAGCCATACTTTTGATTTGAAGATATTTTCTATTGTCGCTTTTAAACCTTAACTAGACAATATTGACATAATATTAAAAAATAGTTAAATAATGTATTTTTATACAATAGATATTGCTTTCTAGCATAAAAATTGATTAGTAATAGAGAGGGATGTAATAATAATAACAACAACATAATAAAAACAAACTATTCTACTTCTACAACAAAAGTAAAGTGGACAGGCCTGGTTACGGCTATACTAACTATATTTTTGATATCTACATCAGCAATTAGCATGCCCGCATATGGTCAGGCTAGGCAAAACACGCTCAAGGTAATAACGCAAGTAGTATGTCCTCAGGGTTTTACCTGTCCATCACCATCCCAAACTACAATTACAATACAAGGTAACAATCCAATACCATCATCTTCATTCGCTGGTTCGTCATCAGGCGTTGATGTTACTCTAGGAGATGGTAGTTATTCTATAGCGAGTTGGAGCACTCCAGCGACACCAACAGGTCTTGTATTATATCCAGGCTTCTCTCCTCTTTGCAGAGGAATAATCGGTGGAGGACAGTCATTATCATGCACTGTATTATTTGCATTTGCTGTAAATGCAGATACTGACGGTGACGGTATACCAGATAGCTGGGAAACTAATGGAATACCCTATGTTGGTACCGGCGGTGCTGTGCAGAATTATATACTACCAGGGGCAGATAGGGATCATAAGAACCTGTATGTGGAGGTAGACTATATGCAATTCCACAAGCCCTCCGGTTTAGGAGATGTTAAAACATCATTTAGTAATGCACCTGTGTCTAACCCTGATAAAATAAATGGAATAAACCTACGCACGGATATCGATGAACAAACACCGCATCAAAGTATAACGAACATAAATGACCTTCTAAACACCATAAAACCCAAATGGTTTGGAACTGCTACAGAAAGAGCAGATCCTAATCATGATAGCCTCCTTGCTGCAAAATCAATAGTATATCGCTATGCAGTATTCGGACATGATCAGCCAGTAATTAGTAGCACCTGTTGTGCTGGTTCATCCGGAGTAGCAGATGCTACTCCAGGTATGAACTTTTTAGTGACTTTGGGTGCACAAGGATACGCTACGAATTCAACTACGGGCCATCCTGTAGGAAGTCCTGATCAACAGGTAGCAACGTTTATGCATGAACTAGGTCATAATCTAGGTCTTGCGCACAGTGGTGGTAGTGACGGGATAAATTGTAAAAACAACTACTTTAGCGTAATGAACTATCTCTTTCAATTCCGAGATAACGTTGCCAGCAGGCCTCTTGACTATTCAAGATCAGCTCTTGCTACATTAGATAAAAATAACCTAAATGAACCAAATGGCATCAGCCAGAGTGATCCACCAGGTTTAATTACTATTTATGGTCCTACTGGCCTGGGTGTGACCAGAGGACCAGGATTCTCCGCAGCTGGCATTCCAATTGACTGGAACTTTAATGAAGATTTCACAGATGTAGGCGTAATTGCCGACATCAATAGAGGTTTCCCAGGTTGTGGAACAGACATGAATGGAAATGGCCCAGGCCCAATCTTGAATGGCTTTAATGACTGGCCAGCCATTAAATACCTTTTCAATTCTTTTCCCTCGCGGCAGGCGGCAGGAATTCAGCAGCAGTTAGTAAATCAGCAGCAAACATCCCCTGTAGAACACGAACTGACAATAAATGATATAAGGCAATCTAGATTAGAACTTCTTGAAGGTATCGTAGATGCATTTGAGAGATTCATCTCAGCACCATCAAACGAGAAACTAGTAGCATTCAGACAACTTGTATTTGAGATTCAGAACTTTAAAGCAGCATTGAAGAGTGAGGAATTTTCGACTTCCTCCTCATCTCTAACAGCTACTGCTATTACCCCCACGCCCAGCACCACTACTCCTACCACTACTAACATACCAACAATGACAACACATATTGCACAATTGCTCAAAACAGATCAATTAGACGCAGCGATTGGAGAACTTAACAACTTACTGGCACAGGCAATTACGTTGTCGTCTTCACATCAATCACAACAGCAGCAACTACCACAACAACAGCAGCAACAATCCAATAGTGGAGATAATCTTCCTTAAATTCTTGCACACGAAATTGTAGCAAAAGACTATGTGGTATAATACATATTATAGGTGATAAAGACTCGGAATGTAGGGGAAGGTAGGACATATACTATTAGTAATACTACATAACAACTTGTGGACACTCGTCTATCAGTACACGCATATTAGAAATACACAAGAGTTATAATACATTTTATATGTATATCCTATACATCTCCTGTTGTTGCTGCCACAGTTGTTGCTGCCACATATGATAAATACTTTCGACTATTGACTCGTCAAACTGGATTACTCTCCGCTGCCTATGTTTCATTGTTATTGATATCTGCCTCAATTGTTATTATTATTATCACTATGATGATTAGATCTTTGGTTTATCATGCCAAACTTGTCATCTGAATAGCTACAAGGACATAAACTATAGCTATTATGTTCCCAGCTTTATCTCTCTTATTCGAGTTCTGTCTTAGAATTCTTTGGTAGCAAATTAATTACATCCAGATTTGTGCCACGCCCCCATCGACAAACAGTTCTATTCCGGTGACATAACTGCTGTCATCTGAAGCGAGGTACGAGGCGGCTTTTGCGACTTCGTCAGGACTTCCCATCCTCCCCAACGGCACGATGGATACAAAGCTCGTCTTGAACTTCTCAATCTGTTCCTGATTCTGCGCCAAGCCATTGAGGCGCGGTGTGTCAATCATACCAGGACTGATAGCGTTGACACGGATCTTTCGATGTCTCAGCTCGACTGTCCACGTGCGTGCGAAGGACTGTATGGCGGCTTTGGTTGCGATGTAAACGGATGTCGCCTCGACTCCTTTGGATGCAGCAATGGAAGCATTCAGAATGATCGAACCGCCGTCATGAAATAGTGGAAGTGCTTTTTGCACAGTGAACAGAAGCTCTTTCACGTTGACACTGAATGCTTTGTCAAAGTTGCTTTGAATTATGATGCTGCTGGACGTTACTACTGCTATGTAAGTATGATTTGTCTTCTTCCTCATTCTTCTTTGAGTGTTCTTTTAGCTTTACTTGCCCGTTTCTTCATTTCCATAACTCTATCCTTTTGTATCTTTCCAAAGTTCTTCCCGTCACTAGTTCTATACTGTAATTATATTTGACAATAGAGGTATTATTACCACCATTACTTGTACTGGAAGGGTAATGAGGCCGTGCCAAGCTGAATAATAACTAGATCATCAAGATGAGGAGAAGAAGATGATACTGTAATACTGATTACATTACTTATTGGCGATTCGAAGTAGGAGTTCCGCAAGCTCGTTAGGTTGTGTAATCATGACATCATGTCCTGCTGCCATAGTATACACATTCCAATTAAGTTTACGAGCCCTTGCGGCAAAGGGCTCCATCCATGATGAAAGTGGTCCTATGGTGAAGTGAATATAAGTTCGAGGAATAGAAGCGCTTTGTGGATTACCAGAAGCAGGTGGATCTTCATAAGTGCTATACTGGAGCGGTCAATCTTTCTTGAACCCATTTAGACATTTTGGGGTCGGTTATTCCAAGCATGGACAATGCCAGAGGCGGACGGAACCTGATGCCCGAATCAAGATCATCGCTATACTTTTTCCTCTGATCGGCTGGCCAGAGGGTGATCTCATTTTCTCCTTCTAGGGGTAAATAAGCATCGAGGTAGACTAATTGGGAGACTCTCTGTGGCTCCTTGGCTGCGACTCCTGTGATCACCATGCCACCATAACTGTGACCGACAAGCACCACTTTTGAGAGATCCTCATAGAACATCATGTTTGTTATATCCTTAACATGGATATCTAGCGAAATTCGATTAAGTTCATGCAAAAGGTGGGAACTGGCGCCCATTCCAGTTAGTGTAGGCGTGTAGACATCATGACCTTTATGTCGCAGCGGGGGTACTATGAAACGCCAACACCAGCCACCGTGTCCTGTGCCGTGCACTAGGACGAAGGCTACCATGCTGCAGAATAAGTGCTCATGAGTAATTCAATCTTAAGATAGCGCTGCAGGCGCTCTTCTACCTCTGCCATCTATGAGCAGCACAGACAGAGGCGATAGATAACCTAAACCATATCTTTTCCTTCCCATGTACATCATCTTGTGCCCTGAGATCGAGCATGATGAGGTACAAATGTGGATGAATGTCCATGCCTACTATGTCATACGCCAGTTATTATTTTGCAAAACAAGGTATCGATTATCTGTGTCTCCTAATACCTCTTCTTGTAGTCCATCTCCTTTCGCCATGTGACTGCAAATGCAGACGCATTGTCTTCGTATTTTATTAACTACCCTTGGTGTATCAATAAAAACAGGAGTCATTAGATGGGCAGAACAATTCCTTCATTTAGAATAGCGAGTGTAATGGAACAAAATGAATGGAAGGCATTTCGAAAGTGTCTTGACAAGTCAGACAGGAAGGTATTTGATAGGACGTTTTCTATAGCTCATTTATATAATTCTGCATGCTCTTATTCTGCCAACCCAATAAGAATACAGCCAATTTTTATGTCTATTATATTTCATCATTATAAGCAACTTGCAAGACTCTTTGAACAAGTTGAAAAGAACACTACTAATATAGTAAAATGATTTACTGTGTCCTCTTTAACAAATCTTGTTTCATTTGTTGGAATTCTGATTCTGATATCACTCCTTGCTCTTTGAGTTTAGCAAGCTTAACCAATTCATCAGCAATTGATATGGTTGTTGGTTGCTGTTGATGATTATTATTGGTTGTCGTATCTACTTGAGTATGTTGCTGCCGTCTCATCTGAGGTTGACAATATACTTCTCTTTGCATATCCATACCATTTCTTGTCACTTCTAGCAATTCTTCAGCTTTATCCCTTGGAATAGCAGTTATTACTACCTCCTCTCCACCATTGTATTCAGTACCAGCTAACTTTTCTATTATACCACGACGACCTGAATTCCTAAATCCAGCCGATGTAAATATAACATTACATGAAAATACTCCTTTGTCTAGTTTAACACTGCTAATCATATAATATGGAAAATCTACTACTTGCTCACGCAATCCTAACATACTAGGATCTTTTACTATTATGCGCCTGTCAGTAGCAAAAATGATATTTGGAGTAAATTTAGAACCACCTGGTTTTAATCTGGATTGCCTTGCAACAACAAATACTTCTTCATTTGGATTTAGCATATGAGCTATTTTTTTGATTTCTTCTAGGTCTTCTTTGCCTGTTATATTTGTAATAAATGGTTGTTGTTCTTCACCTTTTTTACCAAGACCAAAAGGCATTTCTCAAAATATGATAGTATTAGAATATGTATTTATGTACTTGGTAACTTATGATTAGGCCAGTATATACAGATAATTTCAATCAGTCAGCCTATCTCTTCTCCTCCTCTCCAAGTATCCTGTAAATCTCATCCAGCAAAGCAGTCTTACCAATACCCGATCCTCCTACCAACAAGAGTCTGGTGCCTTTATTACTTTTCACATCATCAATGATTTCATTTAATCCGTTCTCTCTATCCTTATAAAGGGACTTTTTCCAGCTTCTCCATAGTCACCATGATCAGCATCAATCTTGATGACCAAATAATGGTCACTAGCAGGCTAGCGTTTGTATTATTTATGATTAATGCATTTTTATATTCATATATTATACTATCTGAAAAGGTGAGTAATATTAAAAGGCGTAAATTTAAAGAAAGAGATATCTTTTGTCAGATAAACTTATTTATAGACAAAAACTTCTAACCTAGCCGTCTATGCATTATAGATCGCCTAAACTTGTACTTTTGGTTGCTATTGCTTACCTTGTAGTCTTTTTTGCTTTGGCCTCGGGTTTATTTAATTCGATCATAGAGGGATCACGACAGGGCACAAGCGCATTCATCTTACCTTCAAGGTCAGTTCAAACAATAGGAGAAACGATCGTAACAATGATGATCTTATTTATGGGAATGGTTGGAGCTTTCTTGCTTTATAGATCAGGACAAGCAGCTTCCCCAAAAACTCAGGAAGGATTATTAGCAGCAGGTTTTGCTGTACTTGGAATATCTTTAATTATAGGGTTTAGGCTGATAACTTTCAAGAGTTTAGGCTGATAAATTCAGAGTTTGACTCCTTTATTCCGAAAAATAACTGTCTTTGAAGCTAGAACAGGATGTGTTATTATTTCCACAGAAAGATCTTCCCCATTTATCATCGCTACGTTTAACTTCACAATACTTTTTTTCTGTAAAAGTCGTTTACTTACAGGAGACTGAACCCATTCATTATCCTTTTTGTAACGAATCATACTTGTTACAAGGATAGGGACATTCAAAGGTTTGCCATTTTTTAAAAGCAGCATAAGAAAAATTGAAAGAAGATGGTTAAGATTACTTATACCACGTCCTGATTCGATATCGATTTTTTTATAATACATGTTATAAAAACTGTTGATAGAATCAAAAATGACAATTGAAGAATCGGACATTGAATCAATAATATCTCTTAGTGTTGATTCAAACCTGCCCTCTGTAGGAAGATAGATTTCGATGACATTATGGACATTTTCTGTATTCTCCGGTAATAATCCTGCCTTAATATATGCTGTGAATGTTGTATCAAGGTCAATATAAATTGTCTTTCTATATTGCGATGTGAGCATCGCAGTAAAACAAAGCTTTGCATAAGGGTTGTTAAATATTATAGTATTCAACCCGTTTGTATTGAGGATATCATTATAGTGAGTTTCCACTTAGCTATTCTTTAGATTGGAGTAGGATATATGGACTATGCTTTGGAATCAGAAACTCATTCGAGGAGAATTTTTCCAATTGTAAAAAAGTTTAAATGATAATGTATAGCTGCCTGCTCTACAACCAAAGTAATTATTGATTTTGTACTAGTAATCTGAGCACAGACAGAATCATAATAAATGATCCTCTAGTTTCTTAATTTATTGGAAGGAGATTGTAGTTTTGTCAGATTAGAAAGGTATCGAGTACCTTGACCTCCATGAGGTTCCATAGCTGATTTTGCAATTATCTGATAGAGTAGGTTAAATCCTCTGTACATTATATTTTACGATTAGATAAGATAATATATAAAAGAATTCGAAAATAGGCAATGTCTTTTAAAAACTTCACATACTTCATTTTCCTATTCAATGGATTTCAAGACTATCATAACTAAGCCAGATCAAAATGCGATCTTTATTGAAGAGATATCAATAATGGAATGAAAATAGTAGAGCATATCCACTTCTTTAACAGTGAGTGAAAGTTATGACGCTATTAGTTAAAGTATTCTAAAATGACTGTTGCTTCTTGCCCTTATCTCCCTGTCCTTCAATTACTATCATGGTTAGAGTTGATCTTACTTTATCGATCCTTCTTACATGCCAAGTAATAGTTTCTCTTAGCTTGTCCATTGTATCTGATCTAATCTTTACAACAATATCATAAACACCATATACTCCACTGACCTCGATAACTTCAGATAGTTTTTTTATTTCTCTTATAATCTCTTCCTCCGAACCAAGGTCACAATTGATTAAGACATAAGCTGTTGGCATGATTAATATTACTCTACTTTGCAAGTATTAAACTGTTTTTAACACTATATAATTTTCTACAAAAATCAAATTATTTGACCCCTTTATCTAATAAGTTGATATTGTAATTCTGGTACAAAAAATTTTCTCTCACGTCTGATAAAGGTCGTAGCAAAGGCTTTAATTTTTAAAACCCCATTTAACATGATAGTTGAATACTGGCAAAATAGCCAAATTTCGTTATTACGGCTTAGCGCCTTTTGAGATTGAAGTGATCTACAGTGCATTAAAAGGATCTTTTGACATATGGGAGGAGCAACTTCCAATAGACGAGAGCAGTCAATATGTAAGTATGGTTGAAATCGAATTTCCAGTTCCCTTCAGTGAATCTTTTTTTCAATTTTTTACAATGGAAAGATGGTATAGAATTAAGGGCATCATTAAGGAAATGAAAAGAAGAAGAGGTAAAAAAGGGATCAAAGCATTCCTGAACTTTTGTGGAATTATGTCAGAAATAAAGTCGCAGTTAATATTTTCACTTACCAATAAGGGCAATAGGCATTTTGAAATGGGTATTGAGAAAATTGAGTATCTAGTGGATATCATACCACTACAACTGGGAGCATTACCACCTAACATAAAAGAAATCACATATTCTTACGATGAAGTTAATTTTAGATGGAGCCCATATGCCGCAATAGGTAATGGTGGTTTAGATTATTTTTTCAAGAACAACGAGTGGAAAGAAAATGAACATTAGCTATTATAGCTGGCTAACAACTGATGGATCATTCAAGCTCTTTCTGAGTTCACGGTATTTTTTATCTATAAATTCCAGAGATTCTAATAATTTTTTTGATTTACCGTATTTGAAACGAACTAACTCTCTATGACGCCAGAAATGCTTACCTTCTGAAATTGAAATTGTCGTAAAATAATCAGGCCCTTTCAAATTGTCAGGTAATTTTATATTAAACGGGATCAGATATTCAATAGTAAACCATTCGTCACCATCAGGGTAATCATTTCCTGTGGTGATGTCAAAATATAAATGTAAAACATCTTCTACTGCTAAACCATCTTCCTGGATCAATGGATGTTTAATAGGAGATTTGTGATAATCCATTTTTAGTAATCTAGGCTCAAAGTAAACCTTAATTATAGCTCTACGGAATATCTCATTTGACTCCTTAAGGTTCAACGACAGTACAAAGTCTGCCCATTTTATAACCTTTTTAGTTAAAAAAGTTATAAATTTTATAACATCACTATTCATTTAATTCATTCAAGTACTGCTTAATTATCTAGACAGTTATTTTCTAAATAATTGCCATAATTAATATAATACTATCAGATCTTTACTGCGTTAGAGCGGGGGTCGCCTAGCCTGGTAGGGCGTGGGATTGCTAATCCCATGTTCGAAAGAACTCGTGGGTTCAAATCCCACTCCCCGCGCTTTACTTAGGGATTCCTATCATAAACTTATTAGCTATGAGACACGGTATTTCTTACAACAACATTGACTCTTCAAGAGGTATTGTAGAGTGGCTTGTATTTGATTAACTACTTCGCACACTCATCTATGCTTAGACTATTACTATTTCCATTCCCATACTTTAGTTGATGTATTTCCTTGTTCGTCTGCTTCAAACTCAAATACTCCTACTAAATTATTAAAGAATGCTAGTTTGCCATTTGAAGATGTGCTAAAGAATATTGAGCCTATGAACCTTATCTTTCCTTGACTGGTGAACCTTCCTATTCCTTGTCCAGTCCATGTTGCCATCTCAGAGCCATCTTTTGTGGTTATTACGCCTTGACCTTCACCATACATTACTCCATCAGGCCTAGGAGAAGACCAGTATGTGCCTGTCTCTGTAGTTTCAACACCTCTGTACTTTCCAATTATAGACATAGAATTTTCAACCTTTGGGACTCCATTTACTACCTCTAATACTCTTTGACCTATTATCTTACCTTTTTCCTCACCTATTTGATCTCCTAACATTGCCTTGCTAGTACTTTTACGGTATAAAAAACACTACTCACTGGGAATCATTTTTTCTATAATACTTTGCTACATCCCATCGTCGAAACATGTCATAGGAATGATAAACTAATAAGAGATACTAGAACGTTTGATCTAGGCATGTGCAGCCAAATGATAAATTAGTATAGCTGATTAAATCTGTTTGGAATCAGAGTCATAATTACTCATGTCGTTAATGCATTCTACTAGTAAGACGTTCAAGCAGTTTTCCCATGCATATACAGATCATCTATTGGAACGATGTAATGACGCTAATCGTTTACATTTTTTGTAATATGTGTCAAAAAGATTCAGATGAAATACTAGATAGAGCTTCCT
>DATDNG010000218.1:0-2858 GCA_036518375.1 Nitrososphaeraceae archaeon
GCTAGAGCTACATTTACTGCTCCTTCAAATCTACCGGTGAATACAACATTGTCATTTACATTAACAGTTACAGATAGCCATCTCAAATCAAGTACTGCAGTACAAAAGGTTACAGTGATACATAGTGTTACTCCTCCTCCACCTTCAGGAAACATAGGCCCTGATGGCGTTTTTCAGGTATTTCCAACAGTTGCAGGTGGATCAGAAGTTTACTTGGCAGACACTCCAGATAAGAGTAAATTCAACGTATCTTATGGTACTGGTTCTCATTTACCATATACAAAGCAGCAAGAAGGAAAACTAACTTACTTCAACAGCGTTGGAAACCGAATTACTTATGCAAGTGGATCAGCACCGGGAAGAAGTTTAAGACTTGATATGTATGCTGATGGTGGTATGTGGGCGAACAAGACTCCATATAGCTGGAAATCAAACCCAGGATACCTATACACACCAAAAGGTATCGATAATGGTGAATATACAGTACTTATAAGACCACATGGACAACTCCACACACATGAGTCAGCAGCATGGAAACTTGCAGGAAGAGATGATGATTCAATCAGGTCAGTATTTGAAATAAATGGCGCAGATGGAGAACATTCAAGTCCGCGAGCTAACTGGAATTATGCCCATTTCCCATACGTACATGCGCCTGTACAAGTGGCTTCCAGTTTTGGGAAATTAACAGCAGATAAATGGTATGGATTAAAAGCAGTAAGAATTGTAGATCCTAGCAAAAAGTTCACAGATTATTACCTATTTGATGATCCAGATCCAGTAGACTCTAACGGCAACTTGAATAATAATTGGAGACTTATAGCTCATGCACATGATGCAGGGACTTCAGGGTATGATAACATCCCATCTACATGGAAATCACAAAGAGACACGTTCAGATCAGATGGATTCCAATCTTGGGACTTTGCAAAAATGTCTGTGAGAGAAATAGATACATCTAGAACACCCGCTATTCCATTAAATACTCTACTACATCAAAATGCATTTGTAGCACAAGGCCAGGATGATGATAACCTAGATTCTGTTGAAGAGGCAGCTGCCGCTTCTACTTCTACTTCTACTGCATCCCAGACACAACCTCAAGAGCAAGGTTATAGTAATACCCAGAACAACCTTTCATCATCGTCACCATCAGCCAGCACTACTTCTTCATTGCAGTTTCAAGCTCCGTTGTTAACTCAGAAAGAGCAGCAACAACCACAATCGCCACCACTAATGCCTCAACAACCACCATCACCATTACAAGGCCCACAACCACCATCATCCCTATTCCTTCATTAAATAGACGGAGTAGAACAAAGACCTCTGGTGAAAAATCAACATCCATGATTATATCAATTCTTAGAGAGTAATTTTTTACTTCCATTTAAGGTTCAACCAATCTCTGAAAGCGTCAAACACGTAATTGTATGACGTAACCTCTAGTGCACCTTCAACGTTACCAGGTGGGTTATACCTAATTCCTTTCTCTAACAACAAAGCTTTAAAGTGTATATAATAATAAGATAATTCTTAACTAACTATTTCAGAACAGCATGAAAACCTCACATACATATTCATTTACTAAATCTAAGTATGTACTGTTCCTATTGTTTAAGGAAGTTTCAACGGTATAGAGATCATATATAGACATTATTCCAGAATATACTTCAATGTTGCAGTATTACCTATACTAGTGTTGGTTGTAGTATTGTTATTAGAATTAAGTTCTTTACTATTACTAACAAATACATTTTGGGTCTGTGCTAAACTGGAGGTTAAATAATTATTATTAATAGCAGTAGCCATGAACATTGTTAGTAATATTGATAATGATAGTACCAATACTATTGTAGAAGATATTCTTATTATCATGTTGCTTTGCAACTGTTGCTACTAGTTGTTGTTGAAGTTACTTCTAATCCTTTCGAAGATATATTTTTTGACTACAACAGAACTAACAATTTACACTTGGGTATTAAGTGATCTTTGTCTAATAGTGCTAATAGAATAGCAATAGATAAAACTGAGTTTGTTAACAAGTAATAAGAATATGTTAGATAGCCAAAAATCTCTAAATGACTGAAATAACTAAAGTATCTAAAGCCCATGTGAGGTTCAATTCATTGAAAACAACAGTTCGCTTCGCCCAGGATCTATTTTGTTGCCGTTGTCGTTGAGCTACCACCTTATGTAAAGGTTTATTATATAGGATTAGAAAAATCATAAGAAATGAACAAAAACAATAACAAGTCAATTGTTATAATAGTCGCTGTATTATTATCCATTATTATATTGTCAAGTGCACTCGGAAAGCCAGTATCAGCTCAAACCAGTAGTAGTAAAGCAGGTAATGATATCAACAATTATAAAGATTTCAAGAATTGTCTTTTGAATGCAGAGTCCACAAAAAGTTTTGCTACAAAAAAAGAAATAAAAGCATGCTTCAATCCTATCTACAATCCTCTCTTAAACAGCACTGGTAGTAGTAGTGGTAGTACAGATACAGGCGCTCCTTCTGCTGGACAATAATAATGATAATAATAATGAGGACAATATCAGCAAAAGGGATAAAATAGAAGGAAGAGGAGCAACAATAACAATATGATCTCTTTTACTCCCTATCGATGTTGCTTCTCTGAAAAATTTATTAACTGTTCTGGATCAAATGGGAGCTGTTTCATACTCTTCAATCATCATTTACATTGTATGAAAAAGTTGTTCATATAGTGTCTTCAGATATGCAGCCCAGTATATTTGATCGGCTAGGCCAAATTAAACAAAGACAAAAAATTACTGAGTAAAATCTGTTGTTATAGTTATTGCAGAACTTAAATACTAGAAAAAATTATCAAAAC
>DATDNG010000219.1:0-15255 GCA_036518375.1 Nitrososphaeraceae archaeon
CATCAGGTTGTGGATTTACTGATAAGACTGTGCCGGTTACGGTTACACATTGATTTAATATCTTGAATCGCCGGGTGGATTTGCTATGAAATTCCATAACTAGTAAGCACATCCTCTTGAAGACACAGTTGAGCTTGTAGTAATATTAGAAATTGTCGTGGATTGGTAGTTAAAAATTATTAGACTTGTAATTGTCACTATTGGGATAATGGGAATAGCCAGGATTGATGATGTTCTTAGATTTGATCTATAGTCCATGTATAAAAGACATATGCCGATGGTAATAATAGGTAAGGTATTTTACTGCAGTTTTTGCATCCTAAATAATACCAAACTATTACCCTCCACCTTCTTTCTGTAGCTGCAAGGAAGCATAAAACCAAAGAATGTCTATCCGGCTTAAGTTACTAAACTACCAAATTTGCTGGAACCAACCCACACTGAAATACTTTAATATTTAGTTATGATCGAATTTCTTAACCTATATGATAAAGCTATCTTGCAAAGAGTCAGGATTGGAATGCAATTACATAACAGAGGGTAAAACAAAAGATGAGGTCTTGAAGCACATTTCTGAACATGCTATCAATGTTCATAATATGAGAGCAGAAGACATCTATGAAGAAAATATATCTGCCGCCTTTTTATGCCAAGCAATAGGTAAAATAACATCAACTTACAATAATGAAAAATCAGATTAATTCTAATTATATGATGATTGACTTAAGAATTCATAATATAGTATATCATAAATAATAAGTGTTCTCTATTGTCTAAATATGAAAATACTATCTCTGAATGTTGGACTTCCAAGAAAGGTATCCTTTAATGGGCAAATTATAACTACTGCAATTTTCAAGGATCCAGTCAAAGGTCCTATCATGCTACGAAGGCTTAACCTTGATGGCGACAAACAAGCTGATTTGACAGTACATGGTGGAATGGACAAGGCAGTATATTCTTATCCAGCAGAACATTATGGTTACTGGCGTAAACAATTTCCTAACACGGATCTTAAGTGGGGAATGTTTGGAGAGAATTTCACGACTGATGGATTAATAGAAGATGCTGTTAATGTTGGTGATCAGTTTCAAATAGGATCTGCTAAGCTTGTAGCAACACAACCTCGAATGCCGTGCTATAAACTCGGCGTAAGGTTTGGACATATGGAAGTAATTAGAAGATTTTTGGCAAGTGGTCGTCCTGGTATTTACTTTAAGGTATTAAAGGAAGGAGAAGTCCAAATAGATGATAAGATAGAGATTATCAGAAGAGATAAAAATAATATCACGGTGAAAGATATCGTACGTCTTTATATTACTAGAGACCATGCAGACAACATTGAAACTATGAGGCGGGCAATAAAAATAAGTGCTCTGCCAGAAGGATGGAAATACGAATTCCAACAAAATATTGAGCAACTAGAAAGCAAACTATAAAATGGATATTCTAAAATTGATATTATTACTATTTCCTCTTGCATAGATCAATTGTGATATTAATTATAACAAAACAAGAACTCCAGTTGACAGCTCATCCAACTCGGCATTTATATCATAAAGCAAACAAGAGCGCGGTGGGATTTAACCTAAACCCATGATTAGGGATTTTATTACGTATCCAATTATTATGTATCCAAAGTACTGCGGCGCTTTCAAATATTCTCTGTCATCAAGTGATGCACTACAAGATGGAAATTCAAGAACTACAACTTTAACATTTTACCATCGAAGCATGAAACTATTATGAGGTCGTTTAAATATCAAGTTCAGTTATTAATAATCTCCTGTCGACTTCTTAATCTTGCTTTTGTGTTCTAAAAAGAAGTTCAGTTATGTCCACAAGAATTATTTTGCATGATTATTTAAATATATTTAAAGAAAAGATAATGCTCGCGCAGAAATCTGTAGAAAAGGCTGCATTGATTACACTCCAAAGATCATGAATTAAATAACTTGTATAAAATACAAGATGTCTTGTATGTTATAACTTTATTGTTACTAGGTTTCTGAATACGGCCGGTATTTCTGAACGACCTCTAAAAGTGACATTCTTTTACCTCCTACTATTTTTATATCAATACTGGCTTTTCCATCCTTCTTTATATTAATGATATTATATGAGTTTTCAAAAAAACCTCTATATCGTGTTGACGAGGCTGTACCTGCATATGCGATTTGCAATTCGCCCAGGTTCCATACCCATGGTCTGTGCTTATGACCACAAATTACTAAATCAACGCCGGACTGAAGACAAGCTCTCAAGGTATCACCTGCGTCAACAATGATTATTTTGTCAGTACCAGTATCGGGAATGCCAATTAAATGATGATGCATTGCAACAATCTTTATCTTACTATTATTGTTGTCATTATGATACTTTCGCAGACTACTTTCCATCCACAGGCTCTGTCTGTAACCCACTTCGCCTTCATCTCTATCAGGCCTAGCAGTTCCAAGAGTCAGTATAACTGCGTCGTCAAATTCATAAACTTGTTGTTTTGAGGGAAAGAATTTCTTGAATATCAAATATCCCGTATGACGATAGTCATGATTGCCTGCCAAAACTATTATGTTAGAACAAGTAAATTTCTTAATTTGTGCTTGAGCATATTTAAACTGAAATAATAGACCATCATCAGTAAGATCACCGGTAATGATGATTGCATCTGGCTTTAGATTATTTACCTCATCTACAACGGTATCGAAAACCTTCTGTTTAAAGAAACTTCCAATGTGAATATCGGATAGCTGAACTATTTGCATCTTCTAATGTTTTACTTTACTCTATTTTTAAAATACCTTGTTTATCTTACAATCCATATAGGAACAACATATGGCATCCTGCATATCCCCCTATGAAGTCTACACCTCTAAAAGTAGGTGACATGATAAGAATAATAGGTGCTACTGCAGGCTTGAATGAAGAAAACAGACCACCTCTTATACTTCGTCCGTATTCTTCAATTGTAGATATTAGCTAAAACATAAATACAAAACAGCCAGCGGAACAGTTCGTTGGACTCTCAACAGCAGCTAAACCACAAAAGGCAGCTAACGATATGGAACACAACAAAAGTAAACTACAAAGCCAGATAACTAAGCGGAAAAGAAATGAACTTATTAAGTTAAGAATACTTTCAATTGAAAAGGATACTGAGAGTGAGAATTTGTCATTCCTAACGAAGTAAACCTCTGAGTAGGTTTAATCCTCCTCCTTCCACAGAGCATACAGGGTAGGTACTTGTGCTTCTTTATTATGATCTTTTCATATTGTTATTACAATATTTGTCTTTATTTTGATTGGCACAAACTCTTAGAAAATACTTGATGGAAGATAAACCAAGTTATAATCACCTTTTAGCAGTTGCAAGAAAGACAAGTATATCAATTGTATTCTGTATTGCGGATCTGTCCATATAACTTTCCGTGCATAATTACTGGGAAAGAATTTTTCACTATTGCTCGAGTATCCACGTAGAATAGATTTGACTCTTTGTATCTTGTTACTCCTAAACAGATACAATAAAAATGATTGTATAACTTGATACAACAATTCATGATAATCAAATTCTTTACCTTAGAAATACAAAACCCAATCTCTGGCTTGACCAAAATACTACTACATAGAAGGGATGAAGTGATGACTAAAATGTATGGGCAACAATACTTCTTATAAGATATAGGTTGTTATGTAATACATATAATATGAAAAGTCTAACATGTAGGGATGCAGGATTTGACTGTGCTGCTGTGATTAAAGGAGATACAGAAGATGAAATCATGCAAAAGGCTGGAGAACACGCTAGAAGTGATCATAATATGAAACCAGAAGATTTCACTCCTGATTTACAGCAGAAAATAAGAGGACTAATACGAACTGCTTAGACATTATCTTTTTTCATGGTCATAACATTGGCTAGGCATCCAAAATAATGACATCCATCTGTAGATAGCAATCCTAAGAAATGGTCAGTTCACTAACAATGACAAATAGTTTTGCCTGATGTCGTTACAAAACGTAATGAAGCACATATTTGTAGACAGCTTTCATGTAAATTCGAAAAGAGAAGGCAACAATCTATTTTCCTCTTTCCATAGGCTCATGGTGGTTACTCAATTGTAACAATGCCTTGTATAAGAGATTATTAGATTTGAATAATGACGATAACTCTATCTAAGACAGCATCTACGATAAGAATAGGCAGTTACTTTCTCACCACTATGAGCCTCAAAATGAGGTAATTTTGTCATATTGGACGCATATGAGTTATGTCATTTGTTTTTTACATGTGTAAACCTTGACTATTATCGAAAACCAATAAATCTTACTTGTTTACAATGCCTTAAACTTTTGTCTTCACTGAAGCCCATATTAATAAAAGAAGACATAAACTCTCGTCTTGTATCTAGTCATTGTTATTTAGTTTCATTTAACCATGAGTTCACTGACCCTTTCCACTAACTCTTCATTTTCAACCGGCTTTTGAATATAGTAAATATCACATAGTTCTGGAAAGTGTTCACTTCTGAACTCTTCATAAAAATTTTCTGAGGCAGTTATGAAAACAATCCTCACAGTTTTATCTTGCTCTTTTATCTTTTTGCCAAGTTCAAATCCATTTAATATGGGCATTTTGATATCAAGCAGAACCAAGTCATAATAATCGGCTCTAAACTCCTGTATTGCTTTGAGCGCATCAGTGTATGGGTTACACTCATACCCTGCATCTTGTAAAATCATTTTATAAAGGAAGCAATGGTCAGGCTCGTCATCAACTAGGAATATCTTTCTCTGTTCACGTTCTTGTCGTCGCTGCTGTTCCAAATTGTATATATTTATTGTATAAATAATAATAATAAGAATAATAATTATTGTATAATAATAATAATTATTGTATATATTTAAGTTTATTTGTTGCATCAGAATTTTATATCTGCGCATCATAGGATTAAAAATTAGATTGCTATTTGCTACAATGTATAGTTAAATAGTTCTATTGTAGGATTTCAAAGAGACCAAGCAGCATTTCATTTTCCGTTTACACTCTCATAGCTCGATATCTACGTAAATGTTGTAACATGACTCTTGGCAAATCAATAATTGATGTAAATATTGGGAAGTTAATGAATTAGAATTTAACTTAAGAACTGAATGCCAACATTTTGGGATAAGTTAGTCGTTATGTGTAATGAACCAAATATACTTACAAATAGTCGAAATGCTGTTTCGAATACTTCTCCTAATTCATAGATTATACCTTTAGCCGCCTTCCTTGTCATTGTAGTTCATCATCTATACTGTTTTTATCTGATCACTTCTTCAATAAATTCTCAGTGCATATGAGCGACATCTTCAATGTTATCGCACCTATTACATATCCAACAAATATACTCCTTACAGATCAGTAAGTAGCACCTCGTGGCATTTTTGTTCATCCTTTTAGGTTTGCATTGCCCTCAGTCCACTCACGTGGAAATGGACCGTCAGCAAACAACATTATTATCAAATATCATCATCATTAGTCGCTTTGAACGAGATGTCTTTGCGGCTTATACAAAATCAGATCATTTAAAAGCTAATAATATAAAAACGATTTATATGTGAGAGTGAACGATTTTTGGTGAGAATATATTCTGATGGAGAGAATTGAGCTAGATAGAGATATCCGATATATTGATAGAAATGGGAATCTGCTCCGGAGTAGGACAGAATTTGCTGTCTCAAAGATGCTGTCATTTTTAGGACAAAGCTATGAATATAATGCAAAGGTACACTTTAAAGATAATACTTTTATCACAATCGATTTTAAAACTCATGATAAATATATAGAGATTATTGATTCTGAAGATGAAATTGAGAAATTCAAAATGGTACAAAGAAAGCTGCCGGAAGTTAACATCATTGCTCTTGGTCACTCAAAGTATGCAGCTAAAGTAAAAGAACTTGATTCATTATTCTTCTTTAATTCTGGCGAAATACAAACTGGTTCTATATTTATAGAAGATCCATCACTTGCTTTTGATTATGCACATATTTTACCGTTGGTAGAAAAGTGTTCTATTTTACATGGACATACATCGAGTGTCATAGTTGAAGTAATTGGAGAAATGAAGAATAACCTTGTAATTGACTTCGGTGAAGCCAAGGGAATAATCAAAGAGGCATTGAAAAATATTGACCATAAATTCTTTATTAATAAAAAATATTTGCAGAGAGAAGACGACGCTCACTATTATGTAGCATTTGAGGGACCAAAAGGATATTTCAATTTGCAGTTACCCAAATTGACGACTTTTCTCCTATCAGGAGAAGCTACTGTAGAAACCTTATCAACAGAAATAATAAAATTGCTTGCACCAAAAATGCCAACAAATGTTGTGGCATTGGGTGTCTATGTATATGAGGGTGTAAACAAAGGGGCACATATAATTGCAGAAATAAAAAAAGGATAGCAATGATAAAAGAAACAAAAGCACTTGTACTGCTCTCTGGTGGGATAGATTCCGCTACCTGTCTTTATTGGACGAAAAAGAAATTTTCAAAGGTTTTCGCTATAACTTTCAATTATTATGACAGAATTGAAAACGAAAAGAAGGCTGCAGCTGACTTAGCGAAAAGATCAGGGGTTGCAAATTTATTGGAGATTGATGTTCCCTTCATTAAAGAATATTCTGATTTTTACAATGGTCATAATTGCTATGAGGTCAAAGATGATAAAAGATTGTCATCATATATTCCTGCAAGAAATCTAATATTTTATTCTATAAGTGCACATTATGCGGAATTTCTTGATATTAAATGGATTATAGGGGGTCACAATAGCCATGACGCAAAATTCTTTAAAGATGCTACAAAAGATTACATACAAAAGGTAAATTCACTATTAAAACAGGGACGTTTAATTCGCAGTAATGAGCCATGTGCAGTAGTGCTTCCGCTGGCTGAAATGGATAGAAGAAAAATAATCAATCTTGCACTTGAACTAAAGGTACCTCTTGAATTAACATGGAGCTGCCATCTGAAAGGAGAGTCACATTGTAGACAATGTTACTCGTGTCTACAGAGGATTGAAGCCTTCGACTCCTTGGGTATAAAAGACCCCGTTTTACATTGATATATTTTATCTATTTGACAGTATCATTGGTCATCCATTAAATAAGAGAGCAATAACCAAGACACAGCACTAATTTTTAAAATAAAGTTAAATGTTTTGTTTTTCTATATATATAGAGAGATATTGTTGGTTATAAAAAGGTAATAGGTTTGCTTTGGTCAATTATTGATTATCCTTAACTTGTAAAAGGAACACTATTACATTGGTAATCAGCCAAATTCATACCAAAGGCACATTTTATCTGCAGATAACCTCCATATGAGACTGAAGCAGAAGAAATGACATTATTAACTGCACTAGAGATGGCCTGATTTATGACAGACTTATCTACAAAAGGATTAGGGAGCTGTTGTTTTTGTTGCTGCTGCTGTACAGTATTTGTTTGAGAGGAGAGGTCATTTTTCACATATCCTATGTTCGCATTGGCATCAAAATCCTTTATTATAGTAGATACGATAAGGTCAGAAGATGATTTTATAGAATTTATTCCGCCTGTGATAGTATAAGTAGTAACAAAGTTGTTGATTCTCGTGGACCCTGACGATATTGTATATGCATTATTATTCTCGCTTGTCATCTTAATTGAAGATGGGTTACTGGAAGGAGGTGTTGGTAATTGCGGGA
This sequence comes from Nitrososphaeraceae archaeon, assembly GCA_036518375.1. GTDB lineage: Archaea > Thermoproteota > Nitrososphaeria > Nitrososphaerales > Nitrososphaeraceae > Nitrososphaera_A. Next base: position 7,742 of record DATDNG010000219.1, read on the forward strand.
AAGGATTTGTAGCAGTAGTTGTAGTAGTGGTGGCTGTAGAAGGTTGAGCAAAAACAGATGATGGGGAAATGAGAGCGTTTGCAATAATAGCAGCAAATACAGCTGTAAGAGCCATAGTCCCAAAGGATTTTTCTGTCATCATTGGATCATCATATAAAATTGTAATAATAAAGTGTTATTGTCCTATTACGTTGAGTCTCCAGAACATCCTCATATCAAAGTAAGGTTACCACAAAAAGTTTTTAAACTTAAAGCTCCTTGTTGCCGGTGTTATCTTGAATGACGATAATGAGGACATCACTAACTCAACACGTCATAATGTCATAACCTTAATGGATAATTTTATTGAGCAGCTACTGCAAACAAGAAAAACCTTGGCTGTAGCATTCACTCTTTCAATTTCTTCTATATTTCTAACTCCACTTGCAATAGGAATTTCAATCTTCTTATTACTGCATCCTTCATTCTTTGTCATTCTCGAAAATGAAGATGGATTTGGAATTTTTCTTAGCATTTTGTTAATTGGAATTATTATAGTCTCTTCAACTTGGCTTGTAACAGGAATAAAGCAATATCGCTCGATAAGATCTTGGAACAAGAATTATAACACTTTTTTAAAGAAAAGAGAAGAAATAGACAGAAACATTCTATCAGAATATGATGACCTAGATCAAGATTAATGCTAACTCTAGATTATGTTTTGCTGTGCTCTCTATACGTGGGAACATTATCTCATATGGCTCCAGAATATGTTCACAAAATTCAATTCCTTTTTGTGTTGGCTCGTATGTGGTAATTGTCCTTTTCCCTGTTGAAACATGACTTTTTGTGATCAAACCCTTTAATTCCATTTTGTTAAGGACAGGTGTATGCTTTTTAAAGTTCAATCCACAAAAACTTATTAATGCAGTAACACTCAATTTGCCATACTGTACAAGTTTTAGGATTATATCTTTAACAATGTAAATCCTCTCTCTGTATAAACGCTGGGAGCCAGACATAATTGATGGCAAATCAATAGATATCGAAACCTGAATATATAATATACCTCTAACTTTTTACTGACGCGACCATATTCGCCACCAAGGTGTAGAAGGCAGGTATTTGAATTGAGCAGGAAGGGAAAAGTTAGTCACGATTTGTCCTCATCCTTCTCTTTTCTCTATGTGGTTATGACATGGTCTAACCTTGAAATCAAAATAGGGAGAACAGCTATGTCTTTCTCGCTATTTCTAAGTAAATCCAGATTTTGAATTGCAAAAAGCTACACTTGTGTAAGTTTGTATTTTTCACGATAAAAAATCATCTTATAATTTCCCGTGGGATGCCCTGTCATACCAAAATATATAACTATACGTCCAAATTCTCGGAAATGATGTAATTGTGTTACATAAGAGATTATACTTACTAACACAATAACATTTACAGATTGATGAAAAATGGGGATAACTGTAGTAGATATTCTAGGCACAATTTCTGACGCAAGAGCATTGGCTGTTTACAAAACTATTGCTAGTGAAAAAGCTAATAGTAATCTTCTTATAACAAAGATGCAACTTACTCGTAAACAATACTATTCGAGAATCTCTAGACTTATAAAAACAGGTTTAGTAAAGAGGGAGAATGGAAGATACACCTTAACCTCATTTGGAAAGGTGATTTATGACATCCAAATAACAATTGAGGTTGCACTTGAAAACTTTTGGAAACTTAAGGCAATTGATTCACTCCAAGCGACTGATAGCACACTTTCAAAAGAGGAACAGACCAGGGTTTTAGATGTATTAATACAAAATGACAAGATAAAAGAAGTCATTTTTGCAAAAATGATTTAATAATCCATTTTAGTCAAGAATATGTCTTTAAAGAAGGACAAGAGGCTCTGCAAGTATTGTGGATGTAACATAGAAGAAGAATTAGATCGAGATTTTGTATTTCTCTCATTCTTATTATTGTCTTGAAAGACGGCCTGGCAGAGCCTAAGAGATTCTGACTGTATGATTATTTAGTTGAACAACTAAGAATCTGATTACAGAATACGATAAAACAAGTGAAGAAAAACAAGAAGAGGAAATTGGTAAAATAACTACAAATCAAGTATTCTAGTATATATGCGAAAGCATACATTTACATGTAAATGCCTCTTTGGCATATGCAGTAGTCAATCCAAACAAAATCACAATGGATAGGAGAACAAGTTCACATGTATAGACAAGAAAATCACTCATTCTTTGCAATATGATATGCTATTACTCGACTATAATATCATTTATCTTGTCTTTGTGATGAATTTGTGTTAATATCGGCCGTAGAGTGAGTCATTGACACATACGACATATCATAAATCCTGCCAAGCACTTTTTGTAAAAATAGAATAGTAATAATTGAAGGTGGTATTAATGCTATCCACATAGAATTTGCAGCGTATTCTCTAAATACTGATGTAAAAACTACCAATATCAAAAAAATAGAAACACTCATTGTAAATAAGAAGAATAATGCAGCCAATACAACTATGAGAATAGGTAACAACAACACTAATCGGTCGCTCATTGTTATATTACATGATAGAGAATATACTAACGTTAATAACCTTATAATTATGCCATTAAATAAAATAGAAAATGGAGCCTAAAATCGCTGCTAAATCGTGGAACCCTGCTCTGGAAAAGATCATTTTGAAAAAATGGGATAATAGCGATGTTTATAGGTTTTCAATGATCAAGCAGAAAAAGTCTTTTGTAATTGATACTCCACCTCCATACCCTTCTGGGAGGCCATGGCATATTGGAGCTGCAGCTCACTATGCACAAATAGATATGATTGCAAGAACTGCAAGAATGATGAAACACAATGTCATGTTTCCTATAGGCATAGATAGGAATGGATTGCCAGTAGAGATTTACACAGAAAAGAAATATAAAATAAGGATGCGCCAGATGGACAGAGAAAAATTTCTTGATCTTTGTAGAGTGGCTTTAGATGATCTCGAATCGGAAATGATTGGGATAATGAAAAGCATGGGTTTAAGCGGTAACTTTGGAGAATATTACCGCACTGATTCAGAAGAATTTAGATCTTTAACACAGGATACGTTTATTGATTTATGGAATCGGGATCTAGTATATCTTGCAAATAGGCCAAACAATTATTGTTTCGATTGTGGAACTACAATAGCAGATCAGGAAATCATTTACAGTGAAATTCTAACAAAGTTAGTTTATATCTCTTTTAAGATTCAAGGAACTAACAATAATATTGTTATTGCGTCCACCAGACCCGAATTACTTTTTGCATGTCAGGCAATTATCGTTAATCCAAAAGATGAACGTTACATAGATGTACAAGGAAAGTTTGCCATAGTTCCAATATTCAACAGAAAAGTCGAAATCCTACCACATCCCTCAGCAAAACCTGAATTTGGTTCAGGAGCAGTGATGGTATGTAGTTATGGTGACCAAAATGATGTACAAATATTTAGGCAGAGGGGATTGGAAGAAATTGTAGCTTTAGATAAAAATGGAGTAACTACTGCAGCCGCCGGTCCATATACTGGCCTTCATGTAAACCAAGCAAAAATGAAGATAATTGAAGACTTGAGGAGTTCTGGTTTTATCGAAAAGGAAGAAAATATCATGCATAGAACTCCATTATGTGAAAGGAGTAAAACCCCAGTTGAAATAATACCGTTACAAGACTATTATGTAAAACAGCTCAATTATATTCCAGATTTAAGAGATCTTGCAATGAAAATTAAATTCCATCCTGAAATGCATAGGCAAATTTTGCTTAACTGGTTGGATTCAGTAGTAATCGATTGGCCAGTTTCAAGAAGGCGGTTTTACGGTACTGAAATTCCAATATGGTATTGTAATAACTGCCAAACACCAAACCTTCCAAAACCAGGAAAATATTATCGTCCATGGAAAGAAAAACCACCATTTGAAAAATGCAGTAAATGCAGCGGTACTGAGTTTACTGGTGAGGAGAGAACATTTGATACTTGGATGGACTCTAGCATCACGCCACTATTTATTACAAAATACGAAAAGGACCAAGAATTGCATAACTACAGCTACCCGACACAAATAAGGCCTCAGGGAAAAGACATCGTAAGAACCTGGCTTTATTATACAATGCTGCGCTGTTTCCAGCTGACAGGTCAACAACCGTGGTCAGATGTCTGGATCATGGGATATGGTATAGATGAGAAGGGTGAAAAAATGAGCAAAAGTAAAGGAAACGTAATTGATCCGTTTCCAATTATTCATCAATATGGTGCAGATACCTTTCGGTTCTGGTCCGCAAGCGAAGGAAATCTGGGTTATGACTTCCGATGTTCGGAACAGAGAATCACAAGTGCACAGAAATTCTTGTCCAAGTTATGGAATATTGCTAGATTTATTTCTTCATTCGATGTCATATTAGATCCTCCGAGTCACATAGATTCATCAGATAAATGGATAATCGCAGAATTATCAAAATTAACTGAAGAATGCAGAAAGGGGTATGATAACTTTAACTTCTTTATTCCCGCAAATGCAATTAGAGAATTCACATGGAATGTATTTGCTTCTCATTATATGGAAATGGTGAAAGGTCGAACTTATGATGCAACAAGTGAAATTGGACAGAGATCTGCGGTATATACTTTGCATATATCTCTTTCAACAATTTTACTATTACTGGCACCAATATGTCCATTTATTACTGAAGAGCTATGGACAACAATGTATTCTACTAAGAGTATTCATCAACAGCATATGCCTCAATCGCAAAATTTCTATAAAGAGATGACAAGGTATACCAGACCCATCATAGATTTTAACTCAATGGTATGGAACAAGAAAAAGCAAACTATTTCAAAGGAAACTGGAAAACCGCTCTCGCTTAAGGATTTCATAGATATGGATGTTCCAGATGATTTAGAGTTATTCAAAAATGATCTTCAAATAATGCACAATTTGAAAAAATAAAACACTTGGCTTCTTTAATTTTTGAATAAACGATCTTAGTACTTATTTCTGATATTCTGAACAAAAGTGGGGATGATGTAACAATATATGGATTACAAATGGATTACCCTAAGTAATACAACTATTGGAACGTTAATGGCATCACTTGATAGAAATATAGTTCTCATAGCATTACCTACAATTGCTTTAGATCTTCACACATCCTTCTTCACACTGATATGGATAGTTCTTGTCTACTGGCTCGTTACAGCAAGTGTTCTTCTAAACTTTGGTAGGCTTTCAGATATGTTTGGTAGAGTCAAATTATACAATATGGGTTTTGCACTTTTCACATTAGGGTCAGGGTTATGCAGTATATCTCAAACAGGAGAGCAATTAATATTATTCAGGATAATTCAAGCACTTGGTGCAGCATTTCTTTTTTCCAATAGTGCTGCAATAATCACTGACACATTCAGAGAACATGAAAGGGCTAAAGCATTAGGATTGAATCAAATGTCCATTGTTATAGGATCCGTAATAGGTCTTGTCTTCGGAGGATTTCTTACTTCGTATTTAGGATGGAGATCTATTTTCTGGGTTAATTTACCCATAGGCATATTTGCTACCATTTGGTCTTATGCCAAACTAAGGGAACTAGGAACAATAAGAAAAGAGAAGATAGATTGGCTTGGGAATGCTACCTTCGCAGGAGGATTGTTTATGATCCTATTAGGAGTAACTTTTGCTAATTTTAGAATTAATCTATTTGAAATATCATTGTCTATAATTGGTGGCTTTTTTTTGCTTGTGCTATTTATCATTATAGAGAAAAAAGTATATAGACCAATGTTTGATCTATCTTTATTCAAAATTCGGCTTTTCACAGGCGGCAATATAGCAATATTTCTTAATGCTCTTGCAAGAGGAGCTTTTACGTTGATCATGTCATTTTACCTTCAGGGACCATCAATGAGACTTAATTCACTTGATGCAGGTATTTATCTAATTCCGGTTTCTATCGCTTTGGCTGCGTTTGCACCATTGAGTGGATGGTTATATGATAAATACAAACTAAGAATTTTTACATCAGTAGGTTTGTTAGTATCAGCAGCAGGGTTCTTTATTCTTACAAGGATAGGAGTAACAACGTCTTTTTATGAGATTATAATTCCCCTCATTATGATAGGAGCTGGTATGGGCATATTTGCCTCACCAAATAGAGCATCAATAATGAATTCAGTGCCACCTCCTCGAAGAGGCGTATCAGCAGCTATTAGTACTACTTTTGTTATGGTGGGAAACTCGTTTAGTATTGGCCTAGTGTTTCTAATAATGACTAATATTATTCCTCTGCATACTGCTGAGCAGTTATTTTCAGGTTCTTTTCAACCATCGTCATCATCATTCGTCATGTCTAATTCAACAGTTGATCAATTTTTAAGATCAATCCATTCTGTCTTCTTTATCTCGGCAGTTATGATGATTGTTTCAATTATTCCTTCAGTAATTAAATGGAATGAAAAGATGTATTAGCAGTCAGTCAGTCAGTCAGTCAGTCAGCGACCATCCTCATCACATCTATGACTTTACTTGCTGATATGTATACGAAGAATCCATTAGTGCACAGTCATATTACAATAGGTATTACTACCATTCAGAAACGAAATACTATAAACAAACCTTCCATATCTTGACAAGCACACAAGGAGAAATAAGGCTCAGTTAACTTAAGCAACTTCTGTAAAAGCATAACCTAAAGCTGAGTGTGTCCTCATAATTTCATGGATATTCTAAAACGTATCAGGACACACTTGCATCTAAAAATTTAGCATTAACAATGCGCAAGATACATTTCACATCATTACAAAATGATATAATCTGTCTATTCTTCAATATTATAATATGACATCTGCAGTGTATGAAGCATTAGATTGGTTAAAAGGAAGTAAATATGGACATAAATTCAAGGACAAAATTCTTCTTTTTCTTTATATATTAAATGCCACTATTATCTTAATTTTTACTTATGCTATTTTTGGAAAGGATAAAGCTATAGAAATTTATTTTCATAGAAATCTGCTAAGTTGGATACCTTTTAAATCTGTTATAATAGAAAGAGAAGGAATTAAATTATCTTTGCCCATGATCCTTGATTATATAATTCTTGTAAAATCCGACTGGGAAAAGGAAGAAAGATCTTTTTTAACGAATTTAAGTTTACAAAGAGGCAATAATGATAATGATGATTTTATTATGGATATAGGTTCGAATATAGGCTTTTACACAATACTATTTGCAAAAAGGTACCCACATTACAAGATTATTTCAATTGAAGCATCAAAAAAGACATTCAAACAACTTGAGCAGAATTGTAATTTAAATAACATTGATACATCAAGGTTTATTTTATTAAATAAGGCAACAACTGACATAGTTGATAAAAAAATTAATCTTTATGAAATGGAAAGTTTGTCTACAATATTAAAGGAATTTCTTGTTGATTTACCAACTTATAAGAAAAACAATAATCTATTATTTAATAATGAAATTGTAGAA
>DATDNG010000220.1:0-13237 GCA_036518375.1 Nitrososphaeraceae archaeon
ATGGGAATCAACTTTGGACACTATTTGTCTCATTATTGATGATTGTATTAAAATTAGCCTGTAAATTATGTCAGCTATATAATATCGAAATAGAGTAGACAGTTCACAAATAGGATAGAACTCATCTGAAAAGTCTCATGAGCATCGTTATATACAGCCAAGTTGAATGTGTGCAGAGAATAATTCTAGATATTCTTAAAGAGGAAATACTACAATATGTGGCTATTAAAAATCAAACTCTCACAATCAATGATATTCTAGAGATCAATAGTAAAGAAAGAACGAAAGATAAAAGACAAAAGGATAAGCTAACCAACACGGTTTTTTTAGTCAAAGGTCACAATAATCAAACCTAGATACCCCAAAAGCAATTTAATAGACGAGCAAGGTATTCTGACTTGATAGGAAGGATTCTTATTTTGAAAAATCAGTATTAATCAATTCAAGAATAACAATAACTAAATATAAGAAGGATAAAATTTCGTTTTCCTATCCTTGATACAAAGAAATGAACCCACACTTCGTCCTCAGAATGAAAATTGAATATCTTGTCAATACATAGTATTTATTTCCCCATGATCCTTTTGCTTCTCCTCCTTCTTCTTTACGTATGAATATTATTATTCCCATACTTAACAAAATAGCTCCAAAAATAGCTATAATAATGGCTATGTCTGGCGCATAAGAAATGATATTGGCATTGAGATTTACCTTAGAACATGTTTGAGACAAAACATTTGATACCGCAGAGAGATTGCAAGCTATTTGAGCGAGCGTGACCAACGGCGCCGTATTAACAGCCCAAAAATATACGAAGATTCCAAATATAATAAATATTACTCCTTCTATGATGGTATTGCCGCCTGTTAGCATGACTGGTTCCGACTCAGTAGTACGTACTTTCTCCAAATGGAAACTGGCTAGTTATTATTGCTGCAGTTGTAATATTTGCTCCGGCGCTGATAGCGGCAAGGCTATTTCTTGCTTTTGCTATTGGCAGTTGTTTTGCAAAATCAGAATTAGAATTAAATACCCCAATAATATTTACACCATAAAATGACATAGCACCAAAGCTATCAATCTTCCTGTGATAGTTGTTTATCATATTTATCAATGTCTAAGTTTATTGACGATAATTAGAATATTTAAAGCAATATTCCAAGGTCGCAGGTTAAAAAATAATAAATTATTTTAATGAACTGCAATAGCCTTTTTATAATGAAACAATTGATAAATGATATTATGCTTTCTGGTTTTATTAGCAGTGTGCATCAATCACAAAGATAAAACCATAATTTTGTCATTTCCTTAGACGATCTGCATGAGTTATGCCAAAAAGGTAGATCTCCGTCATTGTAGACGCTTTGATAGGAATAGCTGTTTAATTTATGCAACGGATAGGCAATTCAATTATTGTATGGAGTAGTTTTGATTGAATTTTCTTGTAGTGTATATGTATTACTCGCTAACTAACCTAGATTAATGCTGTGAAAGATTTCTATTAAATAAGAAGCAATACGCTCAATTATTATCATTTGCAAGCAGTTTTACAAATTGCCGTTTTTGATATGAGAAAATGCATTATTATATATCATCTACTAATGATGATTCAAAGTCTAGTAATAACTTTTCATAACATCAATTTGGAGGTGGTGATGGTGGGGAAAAAGTACCCGCAGTTCCTGTCGACGATGGTTGCGATGTTTCAGTATCTTTCCTTCGACCCAATCGGTTCAAGAATAAAACTGCTAGAATAACAGCTATGATAATATAGTTTACTGGAGGACTTATAACTTTGGTGATCAATCCAAGGCCTGGAATAACATAGACTACCTTGCCAATATACTGGTTCGTACTAATGGGATAGTCAACTCCAGGAATTGTAGATGGATTGGCATCGCCTTTTGTTACTATTGATTCTGTGTGAGAATCAGTAAAAATCTTTGCAACTCTATGAACAATTACTCTGTCTTCCCCAGCAGCATGGAAGACTATGATATCGCCAACTTTCAGTTTATCAAATGAATAATTATTACCATTTTTGACTATCAACACATCATCGATATTAAGAGTAGGCACCATGCTTCCACTAGATACTACATAAAATGGATTATTTGTTCCAAAAGCAAATCGTAAACCCAACCAAACAACTGCAACACCGATAACAACAATTGTTATATCTTTAATGGCGCCTGGAACTTTTGATTTGCTCTTATTAGGCAATTTAAAATTTATCGCTTCGTTAGTTAGATAAACCTTTAGTTTTATTCTGATTAAATAAGACCTGCATCCAGATCAATTCTTATAGGATATAACTTAAGCTAAAAAGTGATATCTTAATTATCTCTTAGACCATGTTTTTGGTAGATTAATACAATTTTTGTTTGTACATCATATTGAATAACATACGATACTACACTTGTCTTTCTACCATTTGTATTAACGGCTTTTGATAAACCATTTTCCTTCATGCAAGGAATAATATTGTTGTTTGAATTTCTTTGTTATCATATTGAACATAACACGAAACTAGTTCGAGAGCACTTTCTTGAGTGTACTCTCCACTGAAAATATATGATAGACCTGGCAGCTCAGTCAAATGCCTTCTCCTCACCTAGTGACATATCAAAATCAGTTTTAACTCTGAGTCTTCACCGCTGCCATCCATCTAGCTGATATTATTTTGATATTTATTATTATGTTCGTCTATAGCCTGGTTTGCAAGCAAGTCTGCGTGCTCATTCTTTTCTCTAGGAATGTGTTTGTAAGTAACCATCTTAAAGCGCCTTTCAAGGTTGGAAATTTCTCTAAATATAATTTTTAGCTGTTTATTTCTTACCTTATACACATTGTTCCTCTGATTCACAATGAGTTGACTATCTGATAAAACCATAAGTTCATTATCAAACGTGGATGCAATCTGCAGAGCTTTTTTTAAGGCGGCGTATTCTGCTTGATTATTGGTTTTTTTTCCTATGAACTCTTTATACTCTGTTATTCTAAGATTGTCTCTGATAAAGACTACTCCAATTCCAGCTGGCCCCGGGTTGCCTCGGCTTGCACCATCAATATTAACAACCAACAATTAATTCACAAATAATATACTCATATATATTATCTCAATATAACATCAAATATTTTTTAATATTTATAGAGTATGATAATGATGATAATAGCCTTTTTGATGTAGGTTATTGTTTATGATGATGAGGACGATTTTATTTTAATTCCATAACGCCTGATGAACGCTATAAGGTGTTTCGCAATATCTATACTAGTGCTAGAATCTAAAGTATCAAGCTCAATCCAATCATACTTCTTCTTTATATTCGTTGGAATTAGAAATGAGACAATGACATCACCTACCTGGATATTTTTAAAGTCCAATGTGTATACTAATCTTCCATTTTCAAAATTTATAATAAAGCTATGTGGAGCTTTAAACATGGTATTTTTCAATTTAAGATAATGCAATGCATATCTTCGAAAATCAGATAGTATCTCCAATACTATTGCATTTTTACCATCTACAGAAAGTCTTCCAGTTTCTTTTTTTCTTATGACTTTGGCTGGAACTCCAGCCGCAAATACATGTGGGGGCAGGCTTTTCGTAATGACGGAACCGCTCCCTATAGTAACACCCTTATCAATTGTCACGCCTGGTAAAACTGTAACATTCCATGGCAACCAAGCATTGTCTTTTATCATTACGTCAGCAAATAGGTATGGGTTGCCTTCTAACACATTTTGCCATGCACTATGTGTAAAGATCAAGCAATATCCACCTATCCCAACGCCATTACCGATAGAAATTTTCCTCGTGGTGTTTAAGTAGGACCTATAAAGGATTACGCAGTCATTACCTACTTCTATTTGACCTTTTTCACTTTGCATTCCCCCAACAAACACATCCCTATCAATAACTGTCCTATCTCCTATAGAAATAGATTTGAAAGCGTTAATTAATGCACGTTCCTTAATAACAGTGTTTTTTCCTATAGTTATAACTCCATCAGAAAAGAGTTTACAGTCGGTAAGGCTAGTATTGGATTTTATTACTATTTTTTTTGCAGCTATTTGTACATCTGTTAACTTTGATCCATCTTCGATCCGTATATTTTCAGATTTAAAATGAGAATTTTTTATCTCAACATTTTTAGCAATGTTCATTTTGAGCCCTATTTTATTTTATTATTCTTGTCAAATCGATTCCTTTACTAACCCGGACATCATCTTGTGAAGTCAGGTACTCTAGGATTTTCTTATACATTCTGCCGCCTTTCATTTGTAATACATTGTCATGCCAGATTACCGTTACTACATTGATATCTCCTCCCAAGCTTCTACTATAATTTAACGTACTTTCAAATGTTGGAATAATCTGTTCTTCCTTTACTTTCATGAACGTAAACATATATGCATCCATCAATGTAACGGGAAATTCTATTAGTTTTCCTATTATTGAATATCCCATTTCATATTTATCTATACGGTCTTTTGAATTCCTCAGGGAAGAATCATATACAAAACCAAGTTTTTCTAATTTTCTTGGAAGATCTTTGTTAAAAGCCATATAATGAACACGATTAGATTTTATCATATTTTTTGTCAAACCCTCAAGTTTTACTTTCTCTTCATGTATTCTCTCGATATTATCAATCGAAGAAGGATCACAATGTAAGCCTACCTCCCAACCTCCATTAATTAATGCCCTGATATCGTCTTCATAATCTCTGTAATCACCATCTTCATATATAGTTCGAAAGAAAAAAGTAGATCTTATATCGAATTTCTCTTCTATATCCATATAATTTGGTATATTGTAGTACAGATTTTTGTCTTGTATATTTTCCAATAGTTCTTTGTCAAATCGGTCTTTCCTTGTAATGATATGATCTAATGAGGGCCCCTGTCGTCTCCAGTCAACATCGTGACTCATAAAAATATATTGCAAGCAGATACACTACTGCTAATGAGGCTGGTATTATTGTTATTATTATTGTTACTGTTTATTATTACTGTTGTTATCGTTATTAGTTAACTAACCTTATTATTCTCTATTCTAAAGAGATTGTTAACTTTCTTCCTTCAAGATCTATGATCTTAGAATTTGTTTTATCTAGAGATTCCTTAGATAATATAACAGATTTAACTCTAACAAGGTACATTAATTCCTCCCTTAACTCAGACAAGACAGATATTTCATAATCTTCTAGGTTTGCAATAAATGCTGATGAAAGAATCTCTGTCGGATTATATCCACATTCCTTCCGAAATTGCTGCAAATTTCTAGCCAAATCTCTCAGCAGACCTTTAGCAGTCAAGTGTTCATCACGTTTTGTGGCAATAAAAATTATCATCGTATCTCTCTCTGACATAGCATATCCTTCAGCGGCAGTATATGATAGTTCTAAATCAGCAGGCGAAAGATCTATTTCTCCTCCTTCATATGAAAGATGGTATTTGCCAGAAAACTGTAAACCTTTCAGCAATTCCATTTTGTCAATTTTTTCTAAAGCTTGGACTACTCTTTCGATATTTGTTTTAACATAAGGCGCAACATTTTTTCTTTTTAGTTTGATATGAGTGATAATTGGCATTTGGTTTTCTAGTAGACTTAAAATTTTTTGTATTTGTGTCTTATCACATATCTTGACAACGTCATAATTCTCAACGTTAAGCTGATTTTTCAGTGTATCGGAAATACCATCAATAGTAAGGAATTTAGGATCAGACAGACAAATAAATGCATAATTTATTGGCCATCGTCTTTTTATTTGAGCTTTCATCCTTGCATTATTTCCAAGTGACACGGCTTCCTTTAATTTATCAAACGCATCTTCAACTTCACCGTTGATAAGTTTCTCGTCATACTTTGGCCAATCTTCAAATAGTAGGCTTTTTTTTGCTCCTCCAAAGCAAGTTAAATAAAGGTAGTCTGTGACAAAGGGTGATAAAGGATGAAGCATTATATCTATTTGTTTTAATGCATGTCCAAGTATAGCATAAATTGTGAGTCTATGAGGCAGGGTTTTCTCATCATCATCCCATATATCATTTCTTGTAATTGGAACATATGTTTGACTTATATAATTGATTACAAATTCTTCAATTGCCTTTGCTGCTTCATGGAATCTACATCTCTCAAATGCCACCGTGACTACTTTAGCTAAATTCTGCAGCTTTGATAAAAGCCATGTGTCCGCTAAGCCAAGCAATCTATTATTGAGCACCCATGTAAGATGATGTTTCTCATTATCGAATTTATCAAAACTACTGTTCTGTTTAAAGTAGATGTGCAGATAATACAAGGTGCTGATAATTTGATATGGTCTTGAAGACATTTCCTGAAGACTAAAGTTTAATGACTCAATTGGAGACGCTTTCCAAATAAAATAGAATCTTACCAAGTCAACTGAGCTATCTGAAAGCAGATTGTAAGCGTCTATTACATTCCCGACACTCTTGCTCATCTTATTTCCTTTTTCATCTAGCACATGCCCTTGGAAAAGGAATGATCTAAATGGGGCAGTTGCACTTTGAGTCAAAATAATATTTTCCATTAACAGAGTATAAGCCCAACCTCTTGTTTGATCAATCCCTTCGGTAAGAAATGCAGCCGGAATTAGATTTTGGTATTCCAAATCAGTAAGTGAAGCATAGGGTGCCCCTCCACTGTTATGCCATGTATCTAGAACAAAAGGCTCTCTTTGCATTTTTTCTCCGCATTTTTCACAATGTATTTCAATCTCATCTATCCATGGGCGATGCAGTTCAAAAGCAGGACCGCTAGGAAGGTTAATTGCTTTCTTTACGATCTCTTCTCTTGAAGAGATTAGCTCTTTATATCCACATTTTTTGCAAGTCCATATAGGAAGCGGTGTCCCCCAAACACGTTCTCTTGAAATACACCAGGGGACCTTCTCCTTGATAATTTCTAGGAACCTATTTTTTGGCGGCTCAAAAAAATACTCTGCATTCTGTGCTGCCTCCAATGGTTTATCGCCGAGTTTTTCAATCATATAAAAATATTCACGTCTAGCAAGCCAAACAATCTTATGATGTGAACGCCAGCAAAGAGGATATTGATGCTTTATCTTGCCTATTTTTACAGAAGCACCTGAATCTTTCATTGCTTGTACCACCTTAAAGTCAGCATCTCTAACAAAAAGATCTTTAAATATGCCTGCTTTTTCTGTAAAAATAACTCTATCATCTATAGGCACAAAGATTGGAACATTTCTTTTTACTGCGATATCAAAATCCTCTTCACCATTAGCAGGCGACAAGTGTACGATACCACTGCCAGTAGAAGTATCCACAAATTCTTCAGCCACAATGAAATGAACAGTACCTTTTTTTGCCATCTCCTCAAGTCCGGGTATAACAGAGAGCAAAGGATGAATGTAGTATTTGCCATCAAGCGCCCTGCCATCAATTTTTTTTTCAATTGCAAAATCTTCTATATGCAGTTCTTGCATCAAATCCTGTAATCGATTCTCACCTACTATCCACCTTTCATTTTTAACCTTAACATAAACATAAAGAGCATTTGGATTAACACCTACCATTTCATCGGTGATAACAGTGAAAGGCATTGTTGTCCAGACTATCAAGAAAGCATCTTCATCAGATAACTTTACTTTGTAATAGAACGAAGGATCTTCAACAGTTGCGTACTCTTGATTAATTTCTGCATTGCTAAGCGAGGTCTGACATGAAGGACAGTAGGCGACCACCCGGAACCACTCCCTTAAAATTCCTTTTTCCCAAGCTTTCTTTAAGTATAACCATTCTCTTTCAATGTATTCATCGCGAAAAGTGTAGTATGCTTTTTGGTAGTTAAACGATATACCTAATAATTTGTCAGCGCGAATCCACTTCTCATTATTTCTTTGAATTAATTTCTTGCACGTTTCTACTATTTTTTCTATCCCAACTTTGTTGATATTATCTGTCTTACTGCCTGTTAGTCCTAACTCCTTTTCTGCCTGTAACTCCATTGGCAAACCTTGTGTATCCCAGCCTGCTCTGAAAACCACATTCCTTTTTTGCAGGGTGTTAAAACGATACCAAAGATCTTTAATTATACGGCCTCTTAAATGGCCTGCATGAGGTTCACCATTCATTGTTGGAGGGCCCTCAATGTAACCTATCTTGTGTGTGCTATCCCGAAGATCATTTTCCAAAAGAGTAGCCAAATCTATATTATCCAGGTAGGTTCGAATTTCATTTTCTATCGCCTTGGCGTCGAATTTGCCTAGAAGTTCCATTTATACGAAATCCAATCTCACGGCCTGTGTTTATATTTTTGGATAATAGCTATTATTATGCAATAGGTATATATTTTAATGAACGTTCGATACGTTAAGCAAAATTGAATATCCTAAATACAGTAAAGCCAGGGGAGAACCCCCCCGATGAAATTAATGCAGTAATAGAAATTCCTAAAGGTAGCAGTATCAAGTATGAAATGGATGCAGAAAGTGGAGCTATATTTGTAGATAGAAGATTATTTACTGCAATGTTTTATCCCTGTAATTATGGCTTTATCCCACAGACAAGAGAAGAAGATGGAGACCCTGTAGATGTACTTGTACTTGGAAACGATTCTGTAATTCCAACGTCGATAATCCGTTCTCGCCCTGTAGGAGTATTGTTAACAGAAGATGAGGAAGGTCAAGATTCGAAAATAATTGCTGTTCCTATTACAAAGTTAGATCCGAGTTTTTCAACTGTCACGGATATTAGCAATATTCCTGAACACATCCGTGATCAGATTAAGCATTTCTTTGAGCATTATAAAGAACTTGAAAAGGGAAAATATGTCAAGGTAATAGGATGGGACGATAAGGAAAAGGCAAAGACGAAGATCGCAGAAGCAATAGAAAAGTACAAGAAAGAAAATAATAATAATAGTGGTAGTAGTACTTCTTAACACTATAGAATTGGTTTAGATAATTCTACTGCTCTACATAAATCATAACTGCAAAATACAAAGTGAGATTACTGAGAATTGCATCCTAGATAAAATGCTCATATTAGAGAACCAGGATCATATTATAAATCCAGATTAGCATCAAAGAATTATTGCAAGTAATTTTGAATCAAGCTATGTAATGTTATTCTGGTGGCATGGTCATATCGAGGCTTTAGTTGTTCAAAAATGTTCTCGAAAGTCGTAGCTGATGAAGAAGGTACCTCCGGAAGCCCAAGATAGATATTGTTACCATTACATCCTATATCAAGAAACCCTCTTTGAAAGAGGATGCTTAAATCTCCAGCATTAAACTTTATTGTATGCTCAAGGCCACATTTATTGCAATTTATTTTCCATTCTTGACTGCCCAATAATTGAAATACATTTGTGCTGATTTTGTCTTCTATTTCTTTTACCTTCTGTTCAATCTTTTCGTTATAATATGACTGAAACTCCAATGGCTTGTCAAAGTCTTCCCAACTCTTCTTTAGCTCCTGAAACTTTTCAGTTGATTTTCTCTCTATTTGTTCTCTTTTTGCATTCAAAAACACTTTTTCCGCTTCAGCTACTGTAGTAATATTTTTGTTATTATCAAAAATGATTTTTACTTCGTTTAAATTTGCTGTATGTGCTTTTAACTTTGATAATTCGTGTTTTGTATTTGCTAGTTCTTTATCTCTTAATACCATTATATTTTTTAGATTTTGAGTTTCCTTTTCTGTTTGTTCCAAATGTTGCTTTAGATTATCATAATTTTTGATGGCAGTTAACTCTTTGATATACTGGTCTATCTTTTCAACACTCACAATTATACAGCCTCTATTTTTTATTGAACTAGTATGGCTTTATCTAAAGCCTTTTTTGCTCCATTTATTAGATTAATCGCAGGTATTTCACTATTTTCCATCAAGAGATTATTGGTTGAAATTGATGATTCTCTGAGACTGATGGTGGGATTTATTCCTTTAGCATTGCAGAATTTTGCAACCGCTTCTAGAAGTACTGATGCAAAGTCTGAAGGAAGATTTTTTGCCTCAGAAGGGAATTTTAGAATCGAAAATATCATCCTTGCCCAGTTAAGCTCTTCTTCAAGTATTTTTGCCTGGCCGGCTCTAATACCATACTCTTGGCTTTCTTTCTTAATAATGTCAATTTGTTGCTGATATGTATTTGTAATAGCAGTCATAGAATTGTCAAATGCCTTACTGATTTCTGATGATGCCGAGGTCAATATACCATCCATAGATATTTTTGTTGCCTTGATTTTACCTGTTATATCCAAGAATTGTTCATTGAGCTCTTTTACTTGGGATTGTAACTCTCTTTTATGTGATTCAAGATTAGTGTTTTCTTCCTCTATATCCTCTGAATTACGGTATAGGGAGATTGCCTGCAGAACCTTAAATGGCTCTTTGTATTTTTCAGCTATCTTGTATATGTCTTGTATGGCTGAAACACTGAATTTAAAATCAAATAATAGCTTCTTGCACATACCTATTACAGTCATAAGATGTGCATACTTGGATCCGGCTTCTCGTGTGTTTATTTCAGCTTCTTTTCTTTTATCATCTAACTCTTTTATTTCTTTTTTTATATCTATCAAATTGCCGTAGGTATCGACTAATTCTAAAAGCTCAGTTGTATTATGGATATGATGAGTAGTGCAAAAATGTTGTAGTTTATTAACAAGGACGATTCCATTGCCAAAACCAGTAATAACCTTACTTAAATCTTCATAGGCTTTTAATGGCGTGCCGATCTCTAATTTTTTGCCTTCAATTTGTTTTATATCCTCGCTTAACAAGTTGATCTCTTTACCTAACTTGTCTTTTTGCAGCTCTAAATTGTTAAGATCACTCTTTAGGTTAATTATGCTACCGTATGTGCTCACTGATTCCATTATCTTTTCAGTCATTTTATTTTCATCATTTTTTTCTGACTGCAATGTGTTTGCCTCGTTTTCTGCATTTGCTTTGTAGTGTTCTTCTTGTCCTACCTTCGTATTAGCAGTAGTAATAATAGGTACATAGCTTTTGCAGAGCTGCAGGATTTGCTTTAGATGTTCTATTGTAATTCCTTTTGTTTCTAGCTCTGATTTATAATACAAAAGATCAGATAGCTGATTAAACAAAAGTGATGATAACCTGGATTCTGCCTTCAGTCTATTAAATAATTCAATAACGTCTGAAATATCTTTTATATTGGATTTTTTTATCCTTTCTACGAGATTTAACAGGTCTTTTACTGTTATATTTCCTTCAGCTTTGTCGATTTCTGATTTAATGCTTGTAGCCTGTATAACTTGATCAAAGCTTAAACCTCTTGAAATCATCTCTGCTATTACCTTGCTAGCATTGTCTTTGGGAGTTGAATCTTTGGTATTTGTTCCACGTGTATACAACTTAACTGTAGGCTCGCTCCATTTTTCTCCTGTAAGGATCGAGATTTCTTTATTAGTATAACCAGCTTCCTTTAAACTTGCCATCAAATCCTTTGCCCTCAAGAGATCCTCATCTTTTAGGGGCTGTCTTTTAGATAGTAATTGTAACTCTGAAACCGTATCTTTTACAGCAGATAGGTAGTCATTATTGTTGGACATTACAATATTATATAATGAGGGGACTATTAAGGATAATATATACATTGAATAAGGATAACAAAGGATATTCTAGTATCACTTCTATGATACTAGCGGATAATAATATATAATGAAGGATGGCGATGAATAGTGAAAAAACTATGCTTGTAAGGTGTTGTCACGGGATACCAGCATAATGCCAAAAATTTTATTTTATCATGGCAGTTTGAATATTCATTTATCAATAAATAAACAGCCTATCATACAATTCGTCCGTAATCGCGGAACTTAATGGTATATATTACCGTTTATTACCAAACTGGTATAGCATCTTTTTTTCATGATGGTAATAAACAATAATGGTAAAGGTAGATTAGAGTCAGAGGTTTATAAAAAGGATTCATCTTCATTGGAATGTTAGCCATATCATAATTTTTAGACAATAGTTGTAATTGCTATAACTTGTCTGAATGCTTAAATCGTCGAATAGACAAATAAATTCTATCAACTAAACAAACATATGCGATATTACATTAAATGTAAGCTAAATCCCAAAGGCAAGCAAAGGTTAGCTGATTCTATAAATTCTGGTTCTTTAGCACAGGGTAAAATATTCTATGAAGGCATGCAGACTGCATTAAGGGAAGGAACCATTGATGAAAATAATGTAGTACATTTTGTTGAAGTATACTATTGCCTAGAAGGAGGATTATATCCTATGGCAATGGAGATCCCAATTTTAGATGAATACTTTGACGACATTATCGAAGTTAAAGATGCACGGTTAAGAGGCCAATGTACAATGGAGTGCGAATTCTGCGATTGTACACGTAATACAAAGCTGCCGGGAAAATCCTCAAAGACATCTTTTGGAATTACAGATCATAGTGTTGCATTAAAGTAGGGATTCATTTTTTGATTTTGATGACTGGAGAAATGTAGGGGCCTTCGATATGATAATTAGCACATGACGGCATGATAATGGTTACTCTTTTTTGTATTAGATTTACTTAATGTATTAATCGTATCGGAAAAATGTCTGTCAAATGTTTATCTAAATAGTAGAAAGTGTATTAAGCAAAAAAGACCAGTGAGGTTTTGAAGGAGTACAAAGAAATGCAATCAACAAAAGCTAAAATTGAATCGCATCCCGTACCGACTCAGCTTGCTACAAAGACCGATCTTTCTACAAAGGAGACTAAAGCTATAACTGATGCAGTCAATCCACTTATTGCCGATGCTTTTGCACTTTATGTCAAGACAAAAAACTTCCACTGGCATCTCTACGGTTCACATTTCAGAGACTATCACGAATTGTTCGATGAGCACGCAGAGGCAATCCTGGAGTCAATCGACATTATGGCAGAACGTGTGCGAAGAGTAGGCGGTACAACAATACGAAGTATAAGTCACATAGGTCAGCTCCAAACCATAGAAGATGACAACAGCAGTTTGGTACCTCCTGGAGAAATGATTCGGATCTTGATGGAAGACAACGGCCATATAGCGAAGATGATACGTGATGCAATAGATGTATGCGATGAGAACCGAGATTCTCCTACTAGCAACCTGCTCCAAGACATTTTGGACAAGACAGAGCGTCGCAAATGGTTCCTTTACGAAATAATGCAGGGGTCAAAGAATACTGAATAATTCAATTGGTGGATGTGTTTACTATC